>LVWL01000018.1:300000-500926 GCA_002092835.1 Campylobacter concisus
CTATATTTAAAAGGATAGGCAAATGCGCGTAGTTCATCTTGCCGGTGTAGCCAAGCCCCTCACGTATGAGGTCTTGCTTTGGTGTGTTACTCACGTGATCCTCGCCGCGTATGACAAAGGTCACACCCTCAAGCATATCATCAACCGCGCAGGCGAAGTTATAAGTTGGAGTTTTGTCTGCTCTCATGATGACAAAGCTATCAACGGCGTCTGGCTCGAAGCTTAGCTCGCCTTTGATCGCGTCTGTAAAGCTCATCGTGCGCGTTGGCTTTTTCATACGGATGACAAATGGCTTCTCACAGTTTAAAACTTCAGCATCGCTTAGTCTCTCGCAGGTACCGTCATATCTATATGCCACACCTTGCTCTTTTGCTTTTTGTTTTTTTGCCTCGAGTTCTTCTTCGGTGCAAAAGCAAGCAAAGGCCTTTTTGTCAATGAGAAGCTTTGAGGCTAGCTGTCTGTGGAATTTTAAATTTTCACTTTGGATGTAAATTTGCTCTGGCTTTATACCAAATTTGCTTAAAATTTCTAAGATATCTTTCTCTTTTCCCTTAATATTTCGCTCTTTGTCGGTATCTTCTATGCGTAAAATAAAGCCACTTTTATCTTGCAAAGAACAAATATAATTAAAAATAGCGGCACGTAAATTTCCTATGTGCATATCTCCTGTTGGAGAGGGTGCAAAACGATACATAAGCTCATTCCTTACGTTAAATTTTGAGTTTGGATTATAACACCAGCTTGATAAATTTAAAGTTATGTAATTTGATTTTTTTAGCCGAAGCAAAGCATTTCTTGAATAAAATCCGAACAAAAATTTAACATTTTTAGGAGAAACAATGAGTTTTATAAGCGAATTTAAAGAATTTGCGATGCGTGGAAATGTCATAGATATGGCTGTTGGTGTTGTTATAGGTGGCGCGTTTGGAAAGATCGTTTCATCACTAGTTGGTGATGTCATCATGCCAGTTGTTGGCGTTTTAACTGGCGGTGTAAATTTTACTGATCTTAAGCTTACACTAAAAGAAGCGGTAGATGGCGTACCTGCTGTTACGATAAACTATGGCTCATTTATACAAACAATGGTTGATTTTTTAATAATCGCATTTTGTATTTTCTGCGTTATCAAAGCTTTAAATACACTTAAAAATAAATTACCAAAAGAGGAGCCAGCTCCAGCAGAGCCTGAAACTCCAGCTGACATAGCACTTCTAACTGAGATTAGAGATCTACTTAAAAAATAATTTCATAAATTCAAAGGGAAAATTCCCTTTGAAAATCTATTAAAATTTATCTTATTTTTATATGCTAAAATATTTTTATTTTAAAAAAGCGAGTAAAAAAAGGCGAGTGAAAATATGATAGAGAAAATCCCATTTTTTCAAGGCTTAAACGAAGAAGATTTAGCCAAACTTGAAGCCATAAGTGTTGTAAAAAAGTATAAAAAGGGCGAATTTTTATTTATAGAAGGCGAGGAGCCAAAATGGTTAATATTTTTGATAAGTGGCTCTGTTAAGCTTTATAAAACCACGGCAAACGGAAAAGAAATTTTTATTCATCAGTTAGCACCTATGAATTTTGTAGCTGAAGTCGTAAATTTTGAAAATATTGTCTACCCGGCTAGTGCCATTTTTACCATATCTGGCGAGGTATTAAAGATAAATTATGAAAAATTTGCAGCAGAATTTTTAATAAAACCAGAAATTTGTATGAAATTTTTAAAATCAATGTCTGAAAAGATAAGAATCACAACAAATCTACTTCATCAAGAGTTAATTTTAAGCTCAGAAGAAAAAGTGGCTAGGTTTATTTTAGATCATGAAGATTTATTTAATGAGCTAAAACATACAAAAATTTCATCAATACTTAATATGACTCCAGAAACTTTTTCAAGGATTTTAAATAAATTTAAAACAAATGGTTTGGTTAAACTTGACGAAAAGAACCAAATTTTGGAAAAAGATGTAGGTGGACTGCAAGAAATTTATTCTTATTGAAAGTTAATATCAAATAAATATTTTTATTTACTTAAAGAAAAAATTTATATATTTTTTGATAGTATTCACTTAAAATTTTCGTAAAAATTTACGATATATTGATAAATTCAGGAGGAGATTTTGGCTGAAGTTAAGAAGAAATTTTTTGTTTGGTCATCTGTTATTATCGGCATTGTGATCGGACTTATTGCGTCTATGGGTATTGCTGATGCGCTTCATGCAACTGGTAGCGGCTACATCTGTACCATTTGCCACACTATGGATCCTATGAATGCTGCATATCATGAAGATGTACACGGTGGCAATAACAAGCTTGGCATAAAAGCTGAATGTTCAGCCTGTCACCTAAATCATACAAGTGCCTATACCTATGTACTTACAAAACTTAAAGTATCGATAAATGATGGTTATAAGACATTTTTTACAGATACGGACAAGATCGACTGGCGCAAAAAACGCGAGCATGCATCTCACTTTGTCTATGATAGTGGATGTTTGACTTGCCACTCAAATTTAAAAAATGTTATTCAAGCTGGTAAATCATTCTTGCCACATAGAGATTATTTCGTTCTTGGAAATCCTAATAAAAAATCATGTGTTGACTGCCACGAGCACGTTGGTCACAAGAATTTAGGACTACAAATCGATAAATTTGAAGCAATTAAAAAACAAGAAAACAATAAAACCAAGTAAGGAGGAGAGATGTTTAAAAAGTCGCTAATGTTATTAGCCTGTCTAATGTCTTTTGGCTTTGCCGCAAACATGGATGCAAATAAATCTGACGCTTTAAACCTTAATGTTGTAAAAAACATTAAAGTTGCTCACAAAATGTCAGACTTATCAAAAAGCTGTGTTGAGTGCCACGCTAAAGAGACACCCGGCATAGTTGCCGATTGGAAAAATAGTCGCCACGCTCACGTTGGCGTAAGTTGTATGGATTGCCACTCTGTAAATGCAGATAATCCTATGGCTTCAGTTAAGGTGCATCCAAAAGATTCTAACAACCATGTTTCAATGCTAGTTAGCCCAAAAACTTGTGCTAAGTGTCACGAAAATGAGGTTGAAGAATTTGTTAAGAGTGGTCACGCAAGAGGTGCTATGCAAATGTATGCTAACCCTGTGATAGTAAAACTAATGTATCACTATGAAGGTATGGATCATCCAGAATACAAAATGGCTCCAGACGCTACTGGTTGTTCTCAGTGCCACGGAACCGTCATCAAACTAGACGCTGATCACAAACCTACAAAAGAGACTTGGCCAAACTACGGTATAGGTAATGTTTATCCTGATGGTGGCGTAGGCGGATGTAAATCATGCCACAGCGCACACACATTTAGCATAGCTGAAGCTAGAAAACCAGCTGCTTGTGCATCTTGCCACCTTGGACCTGATCACCCAGATATTGAGATCTTTAACAACTCAATGCACGGACATATCTATAATAGCGAAGCTCACAAATGGAATTTTGATGCTGCTCCTGATACATGGGATGTACCAGACTTTAGAGCTCCAACTTGTGCAGCTTGCCACATGAGTGGTGTTGGTGAAACAACAACAACTCACAACGTTTCAAGAAGACTAAAATGGAACCTATGGGGCGTCAGCAGTAAGCTAAGAACAGCTGGTGATGAACAAGCTGCTGTTGTTTACGAAAAAACTGGCAAACTAAACGTAGGAACACCTCTAGCAGGTCATCCAAATGGACCAGAAGCAGCAAGAGCTGAGATGAAGCTAGTTTGTAAAGCTTGCCATACATCAACTCATACAGATAACTTCTTCATTATGGGTGATAAACAAGTAGAGCTTTATAACGTTTACAATGCTGAAGCAACTAAGATGCTTGAAGAGTTGAAAGCTAAAAACCTACTACTAGAAGATGCTTGGGAAGATGAATTCCAAGATGTCTATTATCATATGTGGCACCATGAAGGTCGTCGTATGAGACAAGGCGCTCTAATGGGTGGTCCTGACTACTCACACTGGCATGGTGTATTCGAAGTTAAAAACGATATAAGAAAACTTCGTGAGATCCACAAACAAAGAATGGAACTGGTAAAGTTAAATAATTCTTTATAAGGTGGGCTTTGTCCCACCTTACTTACTTAAATAAATATTAGATTTACTCAACTTTAAATCATTTTTTATACGTCCAAAACTATACAATTTTTAAGACTAATAACATTAAAAATAAGATATTAATTTTATAGTACAAATTTAAAAATATAAAATATAATTTTTATTTTTTACAAGGAGAGTTTTTTGGGGCTTTTGAGAATTATTATTGGAGCATTTATATTTAGTTTTCTTATAAATTTTTATTCGTATAATCGTTTCATAAAAAAGGTCTCGTTTTTTATACCATATCTTGCAAAAATTAGAATACTTCTATATGTTATTTGTATTCTTGAGTTTATATTTGTTCTTCAGATCAGGTTTTCATTTTTAAGTATTGAGCTTTATTTGATCGCTGGTACGCTCATAGGCTTTTCGCTATTTTTGTTTGCTGTTAGTCTATTTTATGATATTTTGCGTAGCTTTTTTTCTAAAAGTAGTTTTAGTCCAACAAGACGAAAATTTATAAAATTTTGCTTTGATATTACATTTGTCATTTTTGTAATTGCTTGTTTTTTAAAAGGTATTTTCAATGCTTTAACACCACCAAAGATCAGACAAGTAGATATAAAAATAAAAAATTTACAAAGCAGCTTAAAAATAGCCATGATAACGGACATACATATAGGAGAATTTCTGCAGAAAGACTTTATGAAAAAACTCGTCAATGACATAAATTTGGCAAATCCTGACATCGTAGTGATAGTGGGCGACTTGGTTGATGTAAATGCTGCTTTTATAGGAGATTTTTTAGAGCCATTAAAAAGTCTTAAAAGCACTTATGGGACTTTCTATGTCCCCGGCAATCATGAGTATTATCATGGGATAGATGGTATTTTAGAAAAGATCAGTTCTCTTGGCATAGAAATTTTAGGTAATAAAAACAAAAAAATTGCGAGTATAAATCTAGCTGGCGTTTACGATTTGGCTGGCATTAGGTTTAAACATTTAGAGCCAAATTTAGATGAAGCATTGACAGGATGTGACCCGTCGCTACCTACTATCTTGATCTCCCATCAGCCAAAATTTATAAAATCAATGCAGCAAGACGTTGATCTAGTGCTTTGCGGACATACACACGCTGGTCAAATTTTTCCTTTTGGTCTTTTGGTTTTACTTGACCAGGGATTTTTACATGGACTTTATAAGATTAATGATAAAATGCAAGCTTATGTTAGTAGTGGTGCTGGATTTTGGGGGCCTCCTGTTAGAATTTTTGCTCCAAGTGAGATTGCAATATTAAATTTAAGTAAGGAATAAAATGAATAAAGACAATCTGTTTTCTCAAATTTTTGGAAAGGTTGCAAAGATTAACTTTTTCAAACCACTTCAAGAAGCCATAAATTCTTTTTACATAAAGCTGTTTAAGATAGACATGAGCGAGTTTAAACCAGCAAATGAATATAAAAATTTAAATGAGCTTTTTACTAGAAGGCTCATAAAACCAAGAGATTTTGATGTAGCAGATGAGATGTTTATAAGCCCAGTTGATGGTACTTGTCTTAGTTTTGGCAGTACAAAGGAACTAAAGGCCTTTAGCATAAAAGGCATGGAGTATAGTGTAAGTGAACTATTGGGGCAGAGTGAGCTTGAGGGCGAATATGACTTTGCAAATATCTATCTTAGCCCAAAAGATTATCATCATTATCATGCGCCTTGCGATATTGCCATTAAAAAAGCCATATATATTCCGGGTAAACTTTATAGCGTGGCTGCAAAATGGCTTGCAAAAGTGGATAGTCTTTATACAAAGAACGAACGCGTCGCACTATCTTGTGAGATGAAAAATGGTAAAAAACTTTGGCTTGTTTTTGTAGGTGCGCTAAATGTCGGAAAGATGAAATTTTGTTTTGATGAGCGTATACAGACAAATGCGATGGCAAATTTTACACAAATTTACGAGTATGAAAATTTACATATCAAAAAGGGCGAGCGTCTTGGGAATTTCGATCTTGGCTCAACTATCGTGATACTTAGTGAAAAAGATGTGATCGAATACAATCTCTTTGAAAATAAAGAGCTTAAATTTGCTGAGACCATTGGAATAATAAAATAAATATGCTAGGCATATAAGTAAAATTTTTATACCTTACTCGTGGCCGGTGCTATTTGCTCAGACTTTGGTGGTTTTTTCATATATCCATTATAATATGAGCTTAAAATAGTAACATGTTTTTATAATCATAAAACTCATAGTTTTCAAAATTTATTATAGGTATGAAAGCTTGTAAAATATAATGAGTGTATTATTTTAAAATTTACTAAATAGTCAATATCGTCAACCTCTGCAACTAAGCTATTATCTTTACTTATAAAACCCATATTGATATCACAGAGCTGATAGCTTTTACATCATTGCTTGTATAGAGAAGCTTATGTATCAATAAGATATTAATAAGACGATATAGCTTAGTATATTTTTCAAAAGAATTTTTATCAACTATAATAAGGAAGTTTTAATTTACCTTATGCAGCCCAAGGATTAAATATTTTTTGACTATTTAGCCCAAAAAGGGCTAAATTTAGACATTAAACCTAAAGTGCATCACGTCGCCATCTTGTACGATGTAGTCTTTGCCCTCAAGTCTCATCTTGCCAGCCTCTTTAGCTCCGTTTTCGCCGCTATGTGCAATGTAGTCCTCGTAGCTTATCACTTCAGCTCTGATAAAACCCCTCTCAAAGTCGTTGTGGATGACGCTTGCTGCTTTTGGCGCTTTCCAGCCATTTGTGATCGTCCAAGCCCTTACTTCCACGACGCCAGCGGTGAAATAGCTTATCAAATTTAGCTTTGCAAAAGACGTTTTGATGATCTTTTCAAGTCCGCTTTCGCTCGTGCCAAGAGAGGCTAAAAACTCGTGTGCCTCTTCGTCGCTTAGTCCGATTAGCTCCTCTTCTACTTTGGCGCAAAGCTTGATCACCTCGTGATCTGAGGCTTTTGCGTACTCTTTTAACGCTTTTACAAATTTATTATCTTCGCTAAGTCCCTCTTCATCGACATTTGCGCCATAAACTACCTCTTTTGCGCTTAGTAGTCTTAGCTCTTTGTTGAGTGCCAAAAACACCTCGCTATCTCTTTGCTCAAAGCTGCTTGCGCTTTTGCCATCATTTAGGTGAGCTAGAAGTAAATTTGCTATCTCAAGCACCTCTTTAGCGCCTTTTGCATTTGCTTTTGCCTCTCTTGTGAGCTTTTCTATCTTTTTGTTTAACTGCTCGATGTCAGCTAGTATCAGCTCGGTTTGGATGATCTCGATGTCTCTTACTGGATCGACGCTGCCCTCGACGTGAGTGATGTTCTCATCCTCAAAGCAGCGAACTATGTGTAAAATAAGCTCGGTTTCTCTGATGTTTGATAAAAATTTATTGCCAAGCCCTTCGCCAGAGCTAGCCCCTTTTACAAGGCCTGCGATATCTACGAATTCGATGGTTGAGTATTGAATTTTATTAGGACTTACTATCTTTGCAAGCTCATTTAGGCGCTTATCAGGCACTGGCACGATGGCTTTGTTTGGCTCGATAGTGCAAAACGGATAGTTCGCACTCTCGGCATTTTGCGCCTTTGTAAGTGCGTTAAATGTCGTTGATTTGCCCACATTTGGTAGGCCTACTATTCCAACTGAAAGTCCCATCAATTCTCCTTGCTAAGTGCTTGTAAAAAGTATAAATTCATCCTCACGCCAGCCCCGCTCGCACCTGTTTGATTGTATCCCCAAGCCTTTTCGCGGTATGCTGGGCCTGCGATATCAAGGTGTAGCCACTTATCTTTATATTCATCTTTGATAAATTTGGCTAAAAACATGCCAGCTGTGATCGCGCCGCCATATCTGCTTGAGGCGCAGTTGCTAACGTCTGCGATCTGGCTTTTGATAAGCTCGCTAAGATAAGGGTTAAAATCAAGCGTAGTCGCTAGCTCGCCGCTATCTTTTATCTTGTTTTTAAACTCGCTTTTTAGGCTCTCGCTGTTGCCCATGATGCCTGTTGTGTATTCGCCAAGCCCCACGACGCAAGCGCCAGTTAAGGTTGCCATGTCGATTAGGATGTCTGGCTTAAAGTCCTGCGCGTAGCTTAGGCAGTCAGCCAAGACCAAACGTCCCTCTGCGTCGGTGTTTCTAACCTCTATGCTAACGCCACTTCTTGAAATAAGCACGTCATCAGGTTTGTAGGCGTTACCACCGATCATATTTTCAGTGGCACCTAAAATGGCGTGAATTTCAAATGGTAAATTTAGCTCTGCTGCACCTTTAATAATGCCAAGAGCTGCTGCTGCGCCGCTTTTGTCTGACTTCATAGTAAGCATATAGTCAGCTGGCTTTAAGCTAAGTCCGCCGCTATCGTATGTTAGGCCTTTGCCAACAAAGATGATGCGTTTTTTAGACTTTTTAGGCTTATAGGTTAGGTGGATGAGCCTTGGCTTATGCACACTTGCGCGATTTACCGCCAAAAATGCGTTCATGTTCTCTTTTGCTAGAAATTTCTCGTCATAGACCTCGCACTTTATGCTGGCGATATTTTTAGCTAAATTTTGCGCATCCTCGGCCATCTTTTGTGGTGTGTAAATTTCTGGGATTTCATTTACGATATCTTTTGCGAAATTTGTAGCACTTGCTATTATCTCTGCCTCTTTAAAGCCCTCATTTGCAGCCTTTAGATCGACCTTTTTGCCAGAAAATTCTTCAGTAGAAAAGATGATCTCTTTAAGGGTGTATTTCTCTTTTTTCTCTTTATATTTATTAAATTCATAGCTTCCTAGCAAAAAACCCTCAGCAAGTGCTTCAAAACTTAGTTTTTGACACTCCGCTACGTAAGAAGCTAGCTTTATACTCTTAATGTTTAGCGATTTTAGTGCGTTATAAGCTTTAGCGGCTGCAACTCTAAGCTCGTCAAGATCAAACTTGGAAAGTGGCACGTAAGCCCTTTTTGCCTCGCTTAGGATGAGGACACTATCGCCTTTGTAATTGTTAAATTTAATAGCCTCTTTATCGCTTATAAATTTATGTTTTAAGTCCTTATCCACTATGAAAATTAGTTCAATGTCAGCTTTTATATCTTTTAATTTTTTATCAACTATTTGAAACTGCATGTTTTCTATCTCTCCTTTCGTTTAAAATTTTATTTTCGATGCGCTTAAATGTGTATATCAAAAGCCCCATAAATATGGCAACCACCGGGATAGCGACGTACCAGTGCTCTTTTGCTTTTTGAAGCAGCACTAATATATGCTCGCCAAGTATCCAAGCAGGTATGGTGGTGATCGCCGCCCAGCACCAAGCGCTGATTAAATTTATAAAGGCGTATTTTTTAGCGTCATAGCCGGTAAGTCCTATGCAAAGCGGTATGATGACACGAAAGCCATACATATAGCGTTGCAAAAAGATGATCGGCCAGCCGTATTTTTTCAGCATTATGTGCGCCACTGCAAATTTTCTCCGCTGTGTGTGAAGCTTTTTTGCGATGTATTTTTTATTGTAACGGCCAAGATAGAAGTAAATTTGATCTCCCACAAAGCCTCCAAGTCCAGCCACAAAGATAGCAAGCGCGATGTGCATATGTGTGGTGTGAGCGAGAATTCCAGCCATTATTAAGGCCATCTCGCCCTCCATGATACACCAGACAAAAAGTATGATGTAGCCGTACTCTTTAAGCAGTTCTATAAAAAACTCTTCCATTCTAAACCTCTAAAACGCTGTAAATTTTAGTAAGCGACTTTAGCCTTTCGCTACCTTTTAGATCGACTAGATCTATGAGAAAGCACGCCTCTACGCAGGTTGCGTTAGTTTGATTGATAAGCTCAACTGAGGCCTTTGCAGTGCCTCCAGTGGCTATGAGATCGTCCATTAAAAGTACTCTAGCACCTGCTTTTTCTCCAAAAGCATCGATGTGAATTTGCACTTCATCGACGCCATATTCTAGGCTATATTTTTGAGAAAGCGTGATAAAAGGCAGTTTTTTTGGCTTACGAATAGGTACAAAAGGCAGCCTTAGCCTTGCTGCAAGTGCCGCGCCAAAGATGAAGCCGCGAGACTCAATACCAGCGATGTAGTCGATATTTGCACCCTCATATCTCGCCACTAAATGATCTATCAAAAAGTTAAATGCTTCTTTGTTGTTTAGTAGTGTCGTGATGTCGCGAAAGACTATGCCAGGCTTTGGAAAGTCGTTTATGCAGCGAATAGAGTTTAGTAAAAATTCTCTTCCATTTTGATCTAAAATTTTCATAAATTTCCTTAAATTTGAGGTTATAGTAGCGCTTCGATCTTGCCTTCAAGCTCACGGATGCGTTGTCTTAGCTTGTCGTTTTCTAAGCGGTACTGGGAATTTCTTGTGCGAAGTGAGGTTACGTCGTTTTTGGTCTTATTTAGCTCGTCTGTCAAGATGTCGATGTTGCCTAGACTTCGTTGGAGTTGGATCTGAAATTTTCTTATGACGACCTCGGTGTCTTGGAGGTTATTTTTCATAAAATCTTTTGTCGCACGCTCTTTTTTTAGAAGCGTTTTGAAGTAAAAAACCATGACGGTTAGGTAGATCGCAGCACAAATAAGAGCGGTAAAAACGATCCACTCGCCTATCATTTGCCTGCCTCAAGCTCTATTTTTTTGACTCTTCTTTTGTGTCTGCCGCCTGCAAACTCAGTCTTTAAAAAGGCTTCTACTGCCGATATAGCCACACCTGCGCCGATAACCCTTGCACCAAAAGCGATCACGTTTGCGTCGTTGTGCTCTCTTGCAAGTCTAGCGGTAAATTCGTCGTGGCAAAGGGCACACCTTACGTTTTCATGCCTGTTTGCAGCTATTGATATACCTATGCCTGTGCCACAAACTAGCACGCCGTAGCAGTTAGGCTCAAGTTTGCTTGCTAGCAAATGCGCATAATCAGGGTAATCAACGCTATTTTTATCGTTTGTGCCAAGATCAACTACTTCGTATCCAAGCCCTTTAATAGCCTCTTTAAGCTCGTTTTTTAGCTCAAAACCAGCGTGATCGCTAGCTAAGAAAACTTTGTCTATCTTCATGAAAAGTCCGTTAAATTTTTTGTTGATTATAGTCAAAGTTGCATTAAAATAAAATTTTACTCTCAGCCAAAATGAAGCTATAATTTACCAAAAATTTAAAGGAGAAAATGTGAAAAAAGTGCTCTTTTTGGTGGCTTCTACACTAGCCTTTGCAAATGAAAATTTGATAGAGATCTACACGGATCAAACCATAATCACTCAAAAATTTAGTGACGCAAATAGCTCTTTTAGCGCCTTTGTACCAGAAGGCGTGCAGAGTGAGAGCATCATTATAAATGGTGATTGTGACGCGAATGCTTATTTAAAAAAGATCAGTGAAGAAAATAGCCCAAGCTACATAAAATGGAAGCAAGAAGTTGCAAATTTAAGTAGCAAGCTTGAGGCGCTAAATGCAAGAGGTAGGTTTATAGAGCAAGCTTTGATAGAAGAAAACAAAAGTAACGATGTGACAAAAAGAGCTAATGAGTTTTATAAATTTAGCCTAGAAAATATCGAGAAAATTTCAGCTGCTAAAAGTGAGCTTGAAGCGCTTAATAAAAATGAGCCAAAGAGTGAGATGGCTGGATTTTTGCAGCTTGATATGAAATTTGCTTGCAGTCCAAAAGAGGCGACGCTTTCATATATGGATGATGAGGCGCCAAAGACGCTAAATGAAATTTATGCAGACACAAAAAACAAAAATATCTTGATAAAACAAGAAATTTTACTCACCAACCCATATGCTAGTGAAGTTAAAAATTTAAAGCTCGCTATCTATCCAACCAGATATCAAAAGGCTCTTGCTCCAAGCAAGTTTTACCCTTGGTACGAGGAGAGCGAGGTGGAGGCTGATGGTTACGGTGCTTCAAAAAATATGCTAAGAGCTGCGAAAGTCACTGCTGAGGTCGCTGATATGCGTGTGCAAAGAGATGAGAACGAGTTTGCCAAAATTTGGAAGATAGATGGGATAAATTTAGCAAAAGGCGAGAGTAAATATATAACTTACGACACGCAAAAAATGGATGCAAATTTTAGCGTTTTTGCTGATTTTTACGGCTCACTAAAGGCATATAACGTAGCTAGCTTTAAGCTAAATGACGATCTAACGCCAGCTAAAACGCAGTTTTATGTTAATGGTGTGAGTGTTGGTAGTCCAAGCGAGTTTGAGATGAAAGCAAAAGATGAGCCAGTGCAGTTATTTTTAGGACAAAACGAGCTAATCGAGCTTAAAAAAGAGCGATTAAATAAATTGAAAAAGAGCTCGCTTCTTGGCAAAGACCGCATAAGCGAAGAGGGCTATGAGATAAGTGTTAAAAATAACTCAAGTAAGAGTGTCGATGTCACTTTGGTTGAACGCGTGCCAGTATCTGCTGACGAGGCGGTAAAGGTCGAGATAAAGGGCTTTGATAAAAAAGATATCAGCAAAGATGGCAAGGTGGAGCTTAAATTTAGCCTTGCGCCAAAAGAGGAATTTAAAAAAGAGTACTCTTATAAGATCACAAAGCCAAAAATTTAGAGCAAATTTACTCTAAATTTAGCCATTTATAAAGGCGCTTGCGATATCTAAAACGTATCTTGTCGGATAAAAGATAGTATCTTTTAAAGGCGAGACGAGGATGATGATAAGGATGACAAAGCCATATCGCGAGATGCCCTCAAGCTTTTCTGCCAGTGCGTGAAAGCCAAAATTTCTAAGCGCATACTCGAGCGCGTGAAAGCCGTCAAGTGGCGGGATCGGATAGAGGTTAAAGATGGCTAACATCAAATTTAAAAGCGCAAGCGTAAATAAAAACTGAAGTAAAATTTCAAAGGTTTCTATGTTTAGCAGAGCCTTTAACACAAAAAGCGACAAGATACCTAGGATGATGTTGTAGCAAATACCAGCTAGACTTACGTAGATAGCTGCCTTGTATCCGCCATTTCGCACGACTGTGTAGGTATTTACAGGCACTGGCTTTGCCCAGCCAAACATCATGCCAGTGCTTAGATAAAGCACCAGTGGCACGATGATAGTGCCAACAAGATCGATGTGTTTTATTGGATTTATGCTAAGTCTGCCAAGGCTTTTTGCGGTGTTGTCGCCAAATTTATAAGCGACATATCCGTGAGCGATCTCGTGGCCTACGATGGCGATTATTAAAGAGATGACGATAGTGGCGACTTTTATGGGATCAAAATTAGTGAAGTCCATCAACTTCTCCCTCTTTTAGAGCTTGTTTTGTGAAAAACTCATCATTTTCTATCGTATCTACAAAGCGTCCGATACGCTCCCAGCGCACATTGTAGTTGCTATCCCAGCTAAAATAAATAAACCAAGGCTGACCGACTATGTCCTTGTAAGCCACGCTTCCCCAAAAACGGCTATCGTTTGAGTGATCGCGGTTGTCGCCTATCATAAAGTATTCATCTTTTGGCACTTTGACGTAAAAAGCGTTAAAGTTAAAATTTTGATTTTGCGGTAGTGAGCTAATGAGCGCTGGCTTCATAAAAACGTTTGATTTGTTTGTATTTAGCATGAAAACCATCTGCTCAAATAAATTTACATTTTCGTCGTAATGGATGCCACTAAATCTATACGGCTCTTTTATGAAAAGTTTGCCATCAAGCTCGGCTATGTCGCTGCATGAGTAGCCAAATTTACTCTCTTTGCCATTTAAATTTTCACGGCAGTTTGCCTTTATGAAGCTATCTCCCTCTTTTGGGCGCAGATAGAGGGCTTTTTCAGTAAAAACGATCTCGTCCTCGCTAGTTGCAAAGCAGCGCTTTACAAAGTGAGTTTTCTCATCGTTTGGATAGCGAAAAACGACTATATCGCCCCTTGCAGGACCATCGCCAGTTATAAGGTGACCATTGTCATTTAGCTCAGGTAAAATTTTCACCTCAAGCCAAGGAATTCTTGGTGTTGGTATGCCATAAACATACTTTTTAGCAAATAAAAAATCCCCAACCAAAAGTGTGTTTTTCATCGAACCAGACGGGATCACAAAGGCTTGAGCCACAAAGAAAATGACAAGCAAAACGATGATAACCGTGCCTGTCCAGCTCGAGCAAAAGTCATAAAATTTAGTAAAAGCTCTCTTCATTATCTCACTCTTTAATTTTTTTTGCCTGTGCAGCAAGGATGGTGTTGTTTAAAAGCATGGCTATGGTCATAGGTCCAACGCCGCCAGGAACAGGCGTGATATATGAGCATTTTGGTGCGACCTCTTCAAAATCCACATCGCCCACAAGCCTGCCATCATCAAGTCTATTTATGCCCACATCAACGACTACTGCGCCATCTTTTACCATATCAGCCTTTAAGAAAAATGGCTTGCCAATGGCTGCAACTATGAGGTCAGCATTTTTGCAAATTTCTTTTAAATTTTTAGTCTTGCTATGTGTCACAGTAACCGTTGCAGAGGCATTTAGGAGTAAATTTGCCATAGGCTTGCCAACGATGTTGCTTCTGCCGATCACCACTGCATTTAGCCCAGCCACTTCTATGCCATACTCTTTTAAAATTTCCATCACACCAAGCGGTGTGCAAGGCACGAAGCCATCAAGTCCGCTAACAAGTTTGCCAACATTTACAGCGTGAAAGCCATCTACATCTTTTCGTGGATCGATCGCTGCGAGCACGACGTTTGTATCGATATGCTTTGGCAGTGGCAGCTGAACCAAGATGCCGTGGATGCTATCGTCTAAATTTAGCACGTTTATAAGGGCAAGTAGCTCGTTTTGGGTTGTATTTTCGCTTAGACGGTGAGCCACGCTTTTTATGCCGTATTCGTTGCAGGCTTTCTCTTTGGCTCTAACGTATGTTTGAGATGCTTTATCTTCGCCGACTAAGACGACGGCCAAGGTTGGCTCAACACCAAATTTCTTTAGCTCATCAGCTCTTACTTTTACGCTTTCTTTGACCTTTAAAGATACGGCTTTTCCGTCTAAAATTTTCATATTCGATCCTTACTTAAAAGCTTTTTTAATCACAAGGGTGGTATCATACCTAAAAATAAATTAAATTTTTAAAAGAGAGGTTTATGAGGTCTGTTTTTTTGATTTTGCTTTTTTGCGTGGCGATTTTTGGTGCTGATTTTATCACAAAAACCGAGTACGCCAAGATGCTATACCTAAATCCACGTGGCATAGGATGCGACAAATGTCACGGTGCAAAGGGCGAGGGTAGTCTGATATCCAAATACAAACACTTTGACAAAAAAACAAACAAAACGGTTGATGATGAGCTTAGAGCACCAAAGATAAATGATATAGATTTTGAGAGCTTTAAAGCCGCTTTAACAAAGCCAAAAGGTGTCATGCCAAGCTACTTTTTAACAGACGAGGAGACAACCATCCTTTATGAATACATCACGAATAAGATGAAAACTCCTTTAAAAGCAGCAAAAGCGCAAAATTTAAACAAGCCAGTTGATACTGATACGACGCAAAAACAGCCAGAGCAATCTGCTAAATCCGCCCCTGCTACAAAACCAGCTGAGTCAGCAAAAACTGCACCAGCTAAGCCAGCTGAGTCAGCAAAAACCGCCACTACGCAAGCACCAAAGTCAGCAGTAAAACCAGCTACAAACCCAAAAGATAATCAAAAAATAAATCTAAAAACACAAAATCAAAAGGATAAAAAATGACAAATAAAGAGGCATTTAGCGAAGCCAAAAAATATATCCCAGGCGGGGTAAATTCACCAGTGCGAGCATTTGGTAGTGTTGGTGGTGAGCCTGTGATGATAGATCACGCTAGGGGTGCTTATCTATACGACGTCGAGGGCAAAAAATACCTTGACTTTATCCAAAGCTGGGGACCGCTCATATTTGGTCACTGCGACAAAGATATCGAAGAAGCTATCATCTCTGCTGTAAAACAAGGCGTATCTTACGGCGCGCCATCTCCAAAAGAGACCGCTCTAGCAAAGCTAATATGCGATGAGTTTAAACAAATAGATAAAATTCGCTTCGTTAGCTCTGGCACAGAGGCTACCATGAGCGCTATCAGAGTGGCTAGAGGATATGCTAAAAAAGATGGACTAATAAAATTTGAAGGCTGCTACCACGGACACAGCGATGCACTTCTTATCAAAGCAGGAAGTGGCGCTACGACATACGGCAACGCTTCAAGCAGCGGCGTGCCACAAGATGTTGTGAAAAACACTTATCTAGCAGTTTATAACGATATAGAAAGCGTAAAAGCCATCTTTGAAAACAATAAAGACAAGATAGGCGTCGTCATAATCGAGCCTATCGCTGGAAATATGGGGCTTGTGCCAGCTGATAAGAAATTTTTAGAGGAGCTTAGAGCACTTTGCGATAAATTTGGAGCTGTGCTTATCCTTGATGAGGTTATGAGTGGCTTTAGAGCTTCTCGGTTTGGATCATATCCATTTCACGAAGTGGACGCTGATCTCATTACATTTGGCAAGGTTATAGGCGGAGGTATGAACGTCGCTGCATTTGGTGGCAAGGCTGAGATAATGGACTGCTTAAGCCCAGAGGGCGCTGTCTATCAAGCAGGCACGCTAAGTGGCAACCCAGTAGCGATGAGTGCTGGTATAGCGGCTATTTCTAAGATAAATAGCGATACAAATTTATATTCTAGACTTGAAAAACTAGCTAAAAAACTAATGGACGGCTTTAAAGAGGCTGCAAAGAGTGCTGGCATTACTATCCAAACTGATGTTCGTGGCTCTATGTTTGGCTACTTTTTTACAGATCACGCCGTAAAAAACTACGACGATGCGTTAAAGAGCGATACAAAGCTATTTGCTAAATTTCACCAAACGATGCTTAAGCGTGGAATTTATCTTGCACCTAGCCAGTTTGAGACTGGATTTGTCTGCGATGCGATGAGTGAAGCGGATATCGATCTAGCGGTAAGCGCAGCTAAAGAGGCGTTTTTGGAGATAAAAGCCTAATGGCAAAATTTAAGATAAAAGATATCGTAGCGGGTGCTGAGCAGCTAAGCCTTGGAGTTTCAATCGTAGTTGCGATCTTGCTTGGCACCGGACTTGGGTATTTTGTAAAAAAGGCTACAAATTTTACGCCAGCTCTTTGGATAGGCTTTGCTATTGGCATCGCAGCTGCCATTTTAAATGTCTATAAAGCTTACAAAGCACAGGTTAAAAGCCTAGATGAGCTAAAGGATGAGACTAGATATAAGGGCTATAAAAAAGACGATGATGACGAGGACGATTAGCAGGATTTTTATTTGCTACTTTGCGCTTTGGCTAGCCCTTAGCGTGGTTGGCAAATTTATATCAAATCAATTTTTTATAAGCTCACAAATTTCATTTTTTGCCTCGCTTATCATCCTAACGGCTAGCTTTTTTGCCTATAAAAATCGCATAAACTCAAGGCTAGAAAATGCAAGAGATGAAATTTTAGCCAAGATAGAAGAAGAGGATGAAGAGGATGAAGAAAATTTGCCCCAGAGGGAGGCAAAAGAGTTTAGCCTAAAAGATGAAAAAGCAAGGCTAAAAAAGCAGAAATTTTCATTTAAAGATAGAAGCTTTGTGGCAGCTTTTATGCCTTATCGCTTGGTTGCGTATGCGATACTTTTTTTTGGATTTATATTTTTAAAAAATGAAAATTTACTAAACGTGCCTGGCTTTTTAGTTGGGCTTGCTCCGATGCCAATTGGCGCATTTATTTTTGGGCTTATGGAGAATAAGTTTAATACCACAAAGGATACTGATGGCAAGTAGCTTTAGGATCATCCGCTCGATGGGACCGCTATTTTTGGGCATGAGTTTGCTTTTTATCGGAAATGGCCTAGTCATCGCATCTTGTAGCGCACTTCTTAAGCAAAATGGAGTGGGTGAGCTAGAGATTGGATTAATCAATACAGGCTTTTTTGTAGGCGCGTTAATTAGCACCATTACAGCTCACAGAGTCATCTCAACTACTGGCCACATAAGAGCCTTTGCCATCTTTTCAGCCATTTTTGCAGTCTCAGCTATGCTTCATGCGGTAAATCAAAATTTAGCATTCTGGGCGATCTTGCGTGCATTTTTGGGATATTGCTACTATGCGCTTTTGATGGTTATAGAAAGCTGGCTAAATGCAAAAATTCCAAATAAAATAAGATCTCGCGTGATAGCCTTTTATGAAGGCGTTTTTTACACAAGTTTTGGACTTGGCATTTTGATCTTGGCGCTTAACCTTAATACCTTTGAAATTTTTATCATAAGTGCAGCTTTTATCATGCTCTCAAGCATTCCTTTAAATTTGATCCGTATAAATCAGCCTCAAATCCCAGAGCGTCAGCCCATAAACATCCCAAAAATTTTTGGTATCGTTCCGCTTGCTCTTGTTGGCGCGCTCATTGCAGGCTTAGCAATAAATGGCTTTTTTTCGATGGCAAGCCTTTTTGTTTTGCTTCAAGGATACGGCACAAAAGAGGCATCGTTTTTTATGACGGTTGCGATGATCGGAGGCTTTTTAGCTCAAGTTTTTATCGGTAGTTTTTCTGATAGATATGGCAGAAGGCCAGCTATTTTGCTTTGTAGCAGCGTGGCTTTAATAAGCGCGGTTTTGTTTTTGCTAAATGGCAAAAATTTAACGATTGAATATCTACTTTCATTCTTTTTTGGAGCTGGAATTTTTTGCACATATGGACTTTCTTTAGCTAGAGCAAATGATGAGATCACAGACAAGACAAAGAGTGTGCAAGTCGCACGTGCTTTGCTATTTAGCTACTCTTTGGCTTCGCTTTTCTCACCGCTTCTTATGAGCTATGCGATGAAAATTTTTGGAGCATTTGGCTTTATCTATGTTTATTTGGTGCTTTTTGCTGGGCTTATTTTATTTGCACTAACGCAAAAGACAATACCACAGCACATGAGAAAAGAGTATAACGACAGGCTCGTTGCAAGGACGGCTGGTATCGCTACTATTGAGCAAAATGGAAATTTTGTCGATAGAAAAAATAAAAAGTAAAAAATGAACGTAGGAAATTCTTTGAATATATCAAATACTTCGGTTCAAACTGGACAAAATACTGCTCAAAATGTGCCAGTTCGTAAAAATGAAGGCTCGCTTTTTAAAAATCAGCCAAGCGTACAAACGCCTAGTGAGCAAAGCATTTCAGAGACACTTGATAATGTTGGGAAACTCGTTGCAAGAGTGCTTGATGATCTAAAAAGCGCTTCAAGTCTTAGCAAGGCTGAACAAATTTTATCTCAGGCAAAAGACACGAAAATCTCTCCAAATTTAGCCAGCGAGCTATCAGACCTTGCAAAAAGTTTAGAAGCAGAAGCAGCGCAAAATGAAAATAGTGAGATAAAGAGCCTTGCACTAAAGCTAAAAGAATTTCTAAAACCAATAGCCGATCTAAAAGCCGGCTCACTAAATGATCAGATCAAAAACTCAGGCGTAATGCTTGAAGCAAATTTAAAACACGCACTTAGCCCAGAGAAGCTTCCAAGCTCGGTTCAGAAGCTACTAAGCGATATAAAAAATCTCTCAAGCGGGAATTTACTAAATCAAATTTTAACCCTAAGTGATGAAAAATTAGACAATCAAAATTCTTTTTCAAAACTTGCTTCTATACTTGAAAAAGCGAGCAATGACGCAAAAAACATCCTTGATAACTCAAGCATAAAAACCCTTTTAAAAGATGTTGATAAGCTTGATAGTGTGGTTAAATTTTTAGATAAAAATTTTTCAAAAGATCAAAATGGCGAGCTAGTAAAAAATCAAATAGGCAAAATGCAAAATTTCATCTCAAATTTAAGCGAGAAAGTCGCAAGCCTAGCAAATGAAAAGCTAAATCAAAATTTTGGTTTTAGCCAAAATCACAAAGAGCTAAAAACTATCCTTGATAGCATAAAAAACGATCTAAAAACGCTAAATAATATAGGCGATGAAGCAGGGCTTGTAAAGGCATTTAATGAGATGAGCGATGTTTCAAAGGATGGTAGCTTGCAAGATAAGCTCCAAAGCGCGGCGAGGCGTCTTGCTCATAGCCTAAGTCTTGCTGATGCTAAGGCAAGTTTGGCTAAAAATGAACTAAGTGAGAGCAAGGCGCTTTTAAAACAACTAAATCTCGCTACAAACGATATAAATAATATTACGACTAAAAATAGCAACGAAATTTCAAAGGTGCTAAGCCAAGATATAAAAAGTACACTTTTAAATATCAGTGAAAAGAGTCAAAATCCGCAAAGCGTAAATGCTGCAAATAAGATGATTTCGCAGATCGAGATGCATCAAATGATATCAAGCCTTCAAGGCGGGATCCAAACTTATATGCCTTATATTTGGGACGGCGTTGAGGGTGGAAATATCGCATTTAAGCAAGGCAAAAAGGATAAATTTTACGCTCAGATCGATCTAAATTTTAAGAAATTTGGACAGATAAATGTGATGGTTGGACTTATTGATAAAAGGTACATTGATCTCTCGGTAGCTACGCAAACAAATGAGTTTAAGGAGCTAATCCTCTCAAACTCTAGCGAATTAAAACAAGCAATATCAAAGCTTGGACTTATAGTTTCAAACTTTAATATAAAAACTTTGTCAAAAGTGAAGCTAAATGATAGATTTAAAAAATTTGGTGGCCTTGATGTGGGCTTTGATAAGAAAATTTAATGCAAGTAAATAAGAAAAAAGCAGTAGCTCTTGGCTACAACAGATCTAAAGATAATGCTCCAAGAGTGCTGGCTAGTGGCGCTGGTGAGATAGCAAATAGAATAATTGATCTTGCAAAAGAACATGATATACCGATCAAAGAGGATCCTGATCTTATTGAAATTTTAAGCAAGGTTGAAGTTGATCAAGAAATTCCACCAAATTTATATAAAGCTGTTGCTGAAATTTTTAGCTTTTTATATAAGATCACAAAGAAATGATCTATAAATTTGCTTAAAAATTAGCAAGGCATATAAAGAGTGGCAGGGATATTGACGATATACAAAAAAAGTGGCGTAAGCTAAATATTAAATTAAAATTTTAAAGGCTATTTGTGGCACAAAAATTAATATTAATAGGGGCATCTACTGGCGGGCCTGGACATTTAAAAAAGTTATTAAAAAACGTAAAACTAAATGGAGCTATCATCGTGATAGCCCAGCACATGAATAAAATGTTTATAAATTCTTTTGCTATGCAAATAGGAAAAGAGTGTGGCTTGGATGTTGAAATTTTAAATGAGAGGAAAATTTTAAAAGAAAATACCGTATATGTCTGCGAGCAAAATGTAGTGGTGTCGCCAAATTTACCAATCAGTGCAAAGCCAAATACGGAAGAAAAGACTATATATACGCCAAATGTTGATGTGTTGTTTAAATCTGGAGTTGGAATTTGCAAAAGCGCAAATGTCTTAGCTATCTTGCTAACTGGCATCGGAGATGATGGTGCATCTGGGCTTGATAAGCTTTATAAGGCTGGAGCAAAATGTATAGCTGAAAATGAAGAGAGCGCGATAGTTTATGGTATGCCAAAACGTGCAAAAGAGCTAAATCAAAGCTTAAAATCATTAAATCTAACTATGATAAAAAAAGAGCTGGAGGATTTTTTAAATGCTATTAACTAATGACGCAAAAGATACAAAAACAATGCAAACAAATACTTCACAAGATATGGATAGTTTTAATGAATTTATGAACGTTATCAAAACCCTTTGCGGAGTTGATCTGGAGCCAAAAAGAGATATTACATTGCAGCGAATTACCATTTTTATTAGAGATCGTCAGATAAAAAGCTTTAAAGATCTTGTTTCGATGATAAAATATAACTCAAGCTTGCGACAAGACATTTTAAATCTAGTAACTGTAAATGAGACTTATTTTTATAGGGAGTTGCCTCAGCTTAAAGATGTGATCTATTACGCAAAGGAGCTTGGAGGAGCTAGAATTTTGTGTGCTCCTTGCTCTACTGGAGATGAGTCATATTCGCTTGCGATGCTTGCTTATGAGATGGGATTTAAACAGCATGAAATTTCAATCGTAGGTATAGATATAAACTCAGAAGCCATAGCAAGCTGTCAAAATGGTATTTTTAGTGAGAGGAGCTTGCATAGATTAAGCGATTTTCAAAAAGAGAGATTTTTTACAAAAGTCGATGATAAATTTAAGATAAAAAAAGAAATTTTACCAAGGTGCGAGTTTAAAATTTTAAATGTTTTTGATGATGCTATTTTTAATCTAGGAAAATTTGATATCGTGCTTTCAAGAAATATGATGATCTATTTTGATGATGATTTTAGATTAAAATGCGTTGAGAGGCTTCATAAGTTGCTTAAGCCAGATGGTAGGCTTTACGCTGGGCACGCTGATCTTGTGCCTTACACTCCAGCTTATGAAAAGCGCTTTTCAAATGGAACTACCTACTATCTAAAAAAATAAAAATTTGCCAAGTCGCCTTTTAACTTGGGCGACTTAATTTAAAATCAATCACTTTATTTTGTAGCTTTTTAATACGATGTGATAGTAAAAAGCTCCTACAAAAAAGAGGCTTCCCATAAAACTCGCAATCATCTCAACGCTAAGTCCAATATCATAAAGCAGACCAATGATAAATGAAATGAGAGCGCTAAAGCCAAGAAAAACCATATCGTTATATGCAATCACTCGGCCATAAAATTCTTTTTTGCAGTTTTGCTGAAGCATCGTATAGGTGTAGCTCCAAAGACTTGATGTGCAAAATCCAGCGAAGATAATGCCAATAAGCGATAGATAAAAATTCCAAAGCGATAAAGCCCAAATGATAATACCAAGACCTTGACCGATATATACGAAAATAAGCGTATTTTTATTTATAAATTTGCTAAGTATGGCTGGAGCAAACATAAGTGAAATGGATCTTGAGGTATTTAATAGTCCTATAACTAGCGATGTTGAGAGTAAATTTGCATATTTGTAATCAGCCAAAAGTGCGATCAATGCGTCATAAGCGGTAATGCCAACAAAGGCGTGCAAGAATATAAGATGCACGATGAGTCTATTTTCTTTTAGATATTTAAGCCCATTTTTGAGCATTTTTAGAGGCTTTTCTATAAATTCTGGCTTTAGACCTTGTAAATTTAAAAAATATAAAAATCCAAAGCTAAAAATGTATAGTATGCCATCAAGCAAAAATGCGCTTTTTATCCCAAAAAAATGTATATAAACTCCCGCTAGCCCCATGCCAGCGGTGTATGAGACTGCCAGATGATAGAGTGGATCTCATTTGCGAGTTTGAGATTTTCTTTGCTTAAAATTTTTGGCAGTACGCTCATCTCTACTTGAAAATACATTCCGCCAGTGCCATTTCTAACAAAAATAATAAGTAAAAGTAGCCATAAAAAATCAAGTGAGTCTATAAAAAGAAGCATGAAAACGCTTATCGTCTCAACTGCCATCATGATGACAAGCATTGGTTTTGGGCTAAATTTATCAACTAAAATTCCACTAAATGGAGCTATGACAACACCTGGGATAAATGCCATCGCTGCACTTAGCGTAATTGCCCAAACAGGAGCGTCAAGCTTGATAAGAAGGGTAAAAATACCTGTGTGCGAAAACCATACGCCAAAATAGCATATAAGCTGAATGATGCTTAAGAGGCGAAAATTTTTCTCTTCTTTTAAAAGTTTAAGATATTCTTTCAACTTATTGATTCCACATTAGCGTTATTTGCTCTATCTTTGTTTCATCTGGTATATCGTTTAGGCTTGTTATATCTTTGGCAAGTGGATTTTTTAGTGTGATTAACATATCGTGGCTATCTATTTTTAGATAGATATTGTTTTTGTCACTACTAAATTTAGAGATAACAAGAGAATTTTTTATATCTTTGAAATTTGATTTAAGGCTGATATTTTCTGGAGTTTTAAACTCGTTTGAGTAAATTTCAATGCTTGTGATAATGCCATTTAGCAAGGTGTATTCAAAAATTCTTTCATTTTTGTTTGTTACGATGTAGCTGTTTTCTTTTTTTGTGTTATCCCGTTTTATGTTTTTTGAGCCATAAATTTTTATCACATCTCTATTTGCTGATTCGTTTGTCAGCTCTGCAAAAAAGCCTTTGCCAAAGAGATTTTTTTGATCTTTATCTTTTTTATATCGTCCACTTATGTGAGCATTTTTACAAATTTTATCGTTTGCTACTAGAAAAATTGCATTATTTATCCTATGTATGCTTAGGGCAATGCCTTTTTCATCTAAAAGGTAAAAAATTCCTTTATCGTAAAGTAGCTCCGAACTAAACTCGCAAAGTGGCGAGCCATTTTTTAATGATGAATAAAAACTTATTTTCGCACCATTTTTGCTTGGTACGATTACAATGTCTAAAAAGTTATCTTTGTTTTTAAATTTATAAAATTTAGCAAAAAAACTATCTTTGTAAGTTTTATTTACCGGCTCGAAATTATAAATTTGAGCTAGCACGCCAACTCGCTTATTTTTCTTGTCATCAAGCTGAAGAAGTGAGTTTTTATTTAGCACAAAGTAGCTAAGATTGCCATTTTCATCTTTTAAAATGATAGCACTATCATCAACATCAAATGTGCCGTTTTTTTCAACCGAGCTTACTTCTTTATCTATAGTAAGCATTGTTTTTGTGTAGGTTTTATCTTTATTTAGCGTAATGATAGTTTTTATGCCTTCGCAGTTTGGGCAAGGCAAAATAGTGTGAAAACTACTATAAATTGAGTTTGGAAGTATTAGCTTTTCTGACTTTTTGGGTGTATTTGCCTGAACTAACGGCTTGTCTTCTTTTACTGTATTTTGTGTGCTTTGTTTTGGCTCTAAATTTTCATTTTTTGCGCAGCCAAGGATGAAAAATGAGATAAGTATGGCAAAAAGATATTTCATTTGCAACTCCTTAAAAATTGCAAAATTATATCATTTTGCCTTTAAAATTTATTTTACGCGTTTAAAGATGTATTTATCTTTTAGCTCGCCAGTGACCTCTTTTTGATCCATATCTAGCATTTTTAGGTTCTCGCCTTCTATTTTATAAAAGCTCTTTTCTTTATACTCATCAATCGTTGTTATCACACCATTTTCGATTGAGTATTTGCCTTTGCTAACGGCTTTGTAGTTGTCTTTTGACTTATAGTCCATCACACTTTCAAATGTGCCGTCCTTTTTTAGTATAAGGGTTGAGTCTATGCCCATGCAGCTAGCGCAAGGTAAAAATGCCTTGTAAGTGCCCTCGATGCTGCTTACTGGAGCCATGCAGCTACCTTTTACTTCACATTTGCCTTGTGGGACGTTTGCGTTTTGGCTAGATGAGGCACAACCTGCCAAAAGTAGAGCCGCACTTAGTGCAAATATAAAATTTTTCATGCTAATCCTTTTTGAAAATAAAATTTAAAATGTATTATAATACTTAAGAAAATAACAAATTATAAATTAAAGGAGTAAAAATGCAAATCGAAGCATTTGGCGTTTTAGTCGTAGTTCTGGTTATCTTTGCGTTCTTGTTTTTAAAGGCTGGTATCAAGATCGTCTCACAAGCTGATAATCTACTCATTGAGCGACTTGGCAAATTTCACAAAGTGCTTGATGGCGGATTTCACATAATCATACCATTTGTCGATCAAATAAGAGCGATAATCACCGTAAAAGAGCAGCTTGTAGACATCACAAAACAGCAAGTCATCACAAAAGATAACGTAAACATAAGCGTCGATGGTATCGTCTTTTTGAAGGTCTTTGATGCAAAAATGGCGGTTTATAATGTAGATAACTACAAGCGTGCCATAGCAAATTTAGCCATGACTACGCTTCGTGGCGAGATAGGCGCGATGAATCTTGACGATACACTAAGCTCACGTGACCGCCTAAATGCCGCACTTCAAGTGGCTCTTGGCGACGCTGCTGGCAACTGGGGCGTAAAGATTATGCGTGTAGAAATTTCTGAAATTTCTGTTCCACTTGGCATCGAAGAGGCGATGAATATGCAGATGAAAGCTGAGCGTGAAAAACGTGCGATCGAGCTAAAAGCCTTGGCTGAAAAAGAGGCTTTAATCCGCAATGCCGAAGCACTAAAACAAGAAAAAGTGCTTCAAGCAGAGGCGATTGAGCGTATGGCTGATGCGAAAAAATACGAGCAAATCGCTATCGCAACGGCTCAAAAAGAGGCCATGGATATGATAAATGACAGCATGAGCAAAAACGCAAATGCGGCTGAATTTCTGCTAGCGCGCGATAGAGTTGGGGCATTTAGTGAGCTAGCTAAAAATAGCTCAAAAGATAAAATTTTAGTCCCTTACGAGGCGACTGAGCTTATTGGTTCACTTAGCGTTTTGAAAAATTTCCTAGCTAAGGATAAGGCGTGATCAGCCCTTTTATAATGATAGCAATCGGTGTGGTTTTGTGCATCACCGAGTTTATCTTTTTCTCATTTTATTTGCTATTTTTTGGCATAGCTTTTATCGTAGTTGGAGCTATAAATTTTGGTTTTAGTTTTGCTTGGAGCTATCAAATTTTAATTACAGCTGCGATTGCGATTGTACTTCTTGTGCTTTTAAAAGCGCCGTTAAAGAGTAAATTTATATCCAGAAAAGAGAGCTTTAACGAGGAATTTTTAGACGAAGCCGGAGTTGGTGAGATCAGAGAAAATATGGTCTATTTTAAAGGCACTCTTTGGAAATATGACGGAAATTTAGCTAATGGAGAGAAAGTGACGGTTCTTGGCACCAAAGGTGACAAGGTGATATTAAAATAAAAGTGCCAAATGGCACTTTTACTATTTTGCGTGAGCTGGGCAGCCTGCTGGCATTTGCTCATGCATCGCCCCTTGCATGCCATGATATGGGCAGCCTGGCATATTTTCTTGCATCATTTTTTGATGATGAGCACATCCGCAACTTTCTCCTTGTGGCTCAGCCGGCTTTGGCTCGTTTTTAGCACAACCAACTAAAAATAGTCCGCAGATAACGGTAAATATCACCTTTTTCATAACTCGCTCCTTTAAAGAATTTCTCACATTTTAGCCTTTAAAAATTAATTTTTCATAACGCCTGATTTATCATATTTAAAAGCATTTTTGGCTAAACTTTCGCCCAAAAATAAGCAAAATAAAAGGTTAAATTTGAAAAGACTTAGTGTAAATGAGGCTATCGATCTTATAGAAAATGCACCGCTTCACGAGCTTGGCAAGATGGCGCTAGCCAGAAAAAAAGAGCTTCATCCAGAAGGCATTACGACCTTCATCGTAGATCGCAACATCAACTATACAAATGTTTGCTGGGTGGATTGTAAATTTTGCGCATTTTACCGCCACGCAAAAGAAGAAGACGCTTATGTGCTAAGTTTTGAGGAGATCGGCAAGAAGATCGAGGAGCTAATCGCCATTGGTGGTACGCAAATTTTATTTCAAGGTGGCGTTCATCCAAAGCTAAAGATCGAGTGGTACGAGGAGCTTGTAAGCTACATCAGCAAGCACTATCCAAGCATCACGATACATGGCTTTTCTGCCGTTGAGATCGACTACATCGCAAGAGTTTCAAAAATTTCTACAAAAGAGGTCTTAAGACGCCTAAACGAAAAGGGCTTATACTCGATGCCAGGGGCTGGAGCGGAGATTTTAAGCGATAGAGTGCGTGACATCATCGCCCCAAAAAAATGCGACACCGCAGACTGGCTTCGCATACACAAAGAGGCGCACGAGCTTGGCATGAAAACGACTGCCACGATGATGTTTGGCACGGTTGAGAGCACTCGTGAGATCGTGGAGCACTGGGAGCACATCAGAAATTTACAAGATGAAACGGCTGGATTTAGGGCATTTATACTTTGGAGCTTTCAAGGGCTAAATACAAAGCTCATGCAAGAATTCCCAGAGATAAAAAAGCAAAGCTCAAATGTCTATCTAAGGCTTCTTGCGGTTTCAAGGCTCTTTTTGGATAACTTTAAAAATATCCAAAGCAGCTGGGTCACTCAGGGCAGCTACGTAGGCCAGCTAGCGCTTCTTTTTGGCGCAAATGACCTTGGTAGCACGATGATGGAAGAAAACGTCGTAAAGGCTGCAGGAGCGAGCTTTAGGATGAATCAAGATCAGATGATCGAGCTTATAAAAGATGTTGGAGAAATTCCAGCTAAGCGCAACACAAACTACGATATTTTGGAGAAATTTTAGATGAAAATTTTAGATATCAATGTAAAAAATATAAAAATTCCAGTCGTTTTTGAAAGCTCAAAAGCGATGCCAGTAGTTAGCCTAAAGCTAGTTTTTAAAGCAGCTGGTAGCTCTCAAAATGGCAAACTAGCAGGCCTTGCAAGACTTAGTGCAAATTTGCTAAACGAGGGCGATATGAAGCTAGGCTCGGCTAAATTTGCCAAAGAGCTTGAAGTAAGGGCTATCAGCCTAAATGCAAGCTGCGGCTTTGAGACATTTTGCATAGACCTAAACTGCCTAAAAGAGCACTTTGCCTTTGCGTGCGGCAAGCTAAAAGAACTACTACTCGCTCCAAATTTAAGAGATGAGATCCTAAATAGGTGCAAAACCGTCACTCTTGGCGAGATTGCAGCAAATGAAAACGACTTTGACTACGTGGCAAGGCAAGGGCTTTTTGAGCTTTTATACCCAAAAAGCGTGCTTGCTCAGCCAAGTATCGGCACTAAAAAGAACGTAAAAGCGATCACGCTTGAAGATGTGAGGAAATTTTTAAACGAGCATTTAGACCTTTCAAATTTGCTCTGCGTGCTTGGTGGCGACATCGACGAGAAGCAGACAAAAGAGCTTGCTAGCGTTTTAGAAATCCTAAAACCTGGCAAGGTGCGAAAACTAGAGCGCTTTAGCCCAAGTAACAAGTGCGAAAGTAGCGAGATCATCAGGCAAAGCGAGCAGGCATACATCTATTTTGGCGCGCGTTTAATGTAAAACCTGAAGAGAAATACAAGGCCGCAGTGGCGACATTTATTTTAGGCGAGGGTGGCTTTGGCTCGAGGCTCATGGAGGAGATCCGCGTGAAAAGAGGGCTTGCATACAGCGCCTACGCTAGAAATTTGCTAAATCTCTCTTACAACCAACTTTACGGCTACATGCAGACAAAAAATGAGAAAAAAGATGAGGCGATTGCCGTTATAAAAGAGGAAATTTTAAAATTTAGCAAAAAAGGCGTTAGCAAGGCCGAGCTTGAGCAGGCGAAGAAATTTTTACTTGGTTCGTTGCCACTTAGGCTTGAGACACTGTTTAAGCGACTTGACATCGCGCAAGGCGAGTTTTACGAACATGGCGAGCTTGGGGCATTTTTAAAGGACCTTGATAAAATTTCAGCCCTTTCGCTAAACGAGCTAAATAGCTTCATAAAAGCCCACGCAGAGATAAATGAGCTAAGTTTTTGCGTCCTAAAAAATGAAATTTGAAGCAAGCGACAGAGCAAAACTTCTAAAAATAGGCGTGCTTAGCTACTTGACCTTGCTCTTGTGCTGCCAAAGGGCTTTGAGGATACGACGATCGCTAAGAGCCCAAGAGAAGGGCAGGTCTGCATAAATGTAAAGATCACCTCGCTCGCCTCACGCCCTGGTATGCTGACAGCACTTGCCTTTTGTGAGCAGTGGCAAAGTAGCGTAAAGATCGTCATTTTTAACGCAAAGTCTTGGCACTATGGCGCTTTTAAGGTCGGCAAAGAGATGGCGATATATGGGCTTTGCTCCTACGCCTTTGGCTCGTGGCAGATAGTAAATCCAAAAATCACCACAAAAATAGGCCAGATCGTGCCTAAATTTAAGACCGAGCTAAAAGACGATGAAGTTAAAAAACTCGTTTTAAAATATATAAATTTACAAAATTTATTAGCCGAGGGCTTAAATGAAAAAGAGGCTAAATTTCTAGCTGATCTGCAAAGGCTAGATGAGCAAAGCGTACAAATTTTATATCACCTAAAAAATCATAATGAGGGCGCGCACATTTTAAAATTTGTGGAAATTTTTAACTACATAAAAAAGCTAAGTGCGAAAAAAACTTACTTTAAAAGCCCTAAAATAGAGCTTTTTGATATAAGCTCTTGGCTTAAGAGCTTGCCATTTATGCCGACAAACGACCAGATAAACGCGATAAATGATATAAGAGACGACCTTAGTGCCGTGCAGGCAAAAAGGCGCGTCATAATGGGGGACGTAGGAAGCGGCAAGACGCTTGTTATCCTAGCAGCTGCTCTTAGCGTCTATCCGCAAAGTGCCATTTTGATGGCGCCAACAAGTATTTTAAGCGAGCAAATTTATAACGAAGCAAAGAGATTGCTGCCGCCATTTATGAATGTGATGCTGGTGCGAAGTGGGGAGAAAAAGATAGACTTTAGCGGTGTAAATTTGATCGTTGGCACGCATGCGCTGCTCTTTCACGAGCTACCAAATTCGCCGCTTGTCATGGTCGATGAGCAACACCGCTTTGGCTCAAATCAGCGCAAAAAGATAGAAGAGCTTGCCTCAAACGAGGACGAGCGAGCAAATTTCGTGCAGTTTTCAGCTACGCCCATACCAAGGACGTTAAGTTTAATTCAGTCTGAGATCGTAAATTTTAGCTTTTTAAAGCAGATGCCATTTAAGAAAAATATAACGAGCCAAATTTTTGGTGCTAGCGAGTTTGGCTATCTGCTCGCTCACATTAAAAAGCAGCTAGAAAACGGCTTTCAAGTAGCCATCATCTATCCATTAGTTGAGAGCAGCGAGAGCTCAAACTATCAAAGCCTAAACGAGGCGCAGGGCTTTTGGCTAAAGAATTTCAAAAATGTCTTCGTCACGCACGGCAAGGATAAGGAAAAAGAGGAAATTTTAAGGCGATTTAGAGAAGAGGGCGAAATTTTACTCTCGACCACCGTTGTTGAGGTTGGAATCTCACTGCCAAGCTAAATACGATAGTGATTGTAGGGGCTGAGCGGCTCGGCCTTGCCACGCTTCATCAGCTAAGGGGTAGAGTAGGGCGAAACGGTGGCGATGGATACTGCTTTTTATTTACCAAGCTAAAAGAGACACCAGCTAGACTAAAAGAATTTTGCGCGACAAATGACGGCTTTAAGGTGGCCGAGCTTGATCTGAAAAACCGCCAAAGTGGCGACATACTAAATGGCTTTGTACAGCATGGAGCGACATTTAACTTCTACGACTACGAGGATGATATCACACAGGCTGCAAAGGCTAGAGTAGCGGCACTTGCTAAAAATAATACCCAGTTGCTTTTAACTTAACTTAAAATTTTTGATTTTCTTTTACTGGCTCTTTTGACTTGTTTAAATTTTTATAATTTATCGAATTTGAAGTGAGTGGCAAGGCTAAGCTTTGTAAAATTTATAAAATTATTTTTCTATTCTGCGCTCTTTGCATACATTTTCGCATGGTATGCCGTCACGATCACGGTCAAATCCACTGCGTCCGCATTTTCTTAGATAGTGATATGCTTCTTCGCAACTTTTCATCTCCTTGCAGTAGCGTTTAGAACAATCAAACTTATCAGCCGCATTTGCTATCAATGCAAAAAATAAAATCAAAACTAACTTTTTCATTTTTACTCCAAAGGCGGTATGTGTGAAATAACAAAAAAGTACAAAAGGTGCTTTCAAAAGAATTTATCCTTTTGAAAGCAGATAAATTTAAAGTGGATATGTTAGGCAACACTCTCTTTGCACTTTGTCGATATAACTTACATTTAGATCAAGTCCGTAAAGCTTGCTTAAATTTTCACTTCTGATGATCTCATCAACCGTGCCAAATCCAACCTCGCCATCACCTTTTACAAGTGCCACATATCCGCCAAGAAGCACGGCAAAGTCAGGGTTGTGAGTGGTTAGCACGACCGAGTAGCCAAGCTCTTTTAGCCATTTGACGGTGCGTAGGAATTTATACTGGTTGCCAAAATCAAGCGCGCTCGTTGGCTCGTCAAATATGATCATCTTTGGCTGCGCAGCCATCGCACGAGCGATCATACACATCTGCTTTTGACCGCCACTCATCTGCGTGATAAAGCGATCTTCAAGATACTCGATCTCAAGCTTTTTGGTGTAAATTCTAGCGATCTCTTCGTCCTCTTTGCTAGGTCTTGCAAAGATACCAAGGTGCGCTGCGCGTCCCATCGTGATAAACTCAAGTCCGGTGTAGTCATACTCAGTAACCTCGCTTTGAGCGACATACGCCATGATCTTAGCGCGCTCTTTGTTGCTTAGGCTATCTACATTTTTGCCATCAAGAAAGATCTCTCCTGAAACTGGCTTTAGTGAGCCGCTTATTAGCCCAAGAGTTGTTGATTTGCCAGCTCCATTTCGACCAAGAATGGTTAAAATTTCCCCAGCGCCTATCTTTAAATTTACATTTTCTAGTTTGCCAGCCCCATTTGGGTAGCTAAAGTTTAAATTTTTAACTTCAAGCATCACGCAACCTTTTTATTTCGCCACAAGACCCAGACGAAAAATACTGTGCCGATAAAGCCAGTAAGTACGCCAAGAGGCACTTCGCTCACGCTTATGCTGCGCGCTAAAGTATCTACAAAAAGCAAAAATATCGCACCCATAAATATGCTTGCTGGCATGCTTTTTATGTTATTTGCACCAACTAGCATACGTGCTAAGTGAGGCATGAGAAGTCCTACCCAAGCGACTATGCCGCTTATGCAGACGCTGCACGCTGTAAGAAGCGTAGCGCAAATGATAACGATAGCACGTTCAAAAGCTACGTTTACGCCAAGTCTCGCTGCACTCTCGTCGCCAAGAGATAGCAAATTTATACGCCAGCTCATGGCGATTAGTAAAATGGCGCAGATGATCATAACTGGGGCTATGTACTTTAAATTTTCACTATCAAGCTTTGCAAGGCTACCAAGCTGCCAGTAAACGATGTCAGGTAGCTTTGTTTCGGGATCAGCGACATATTTTAAAAAGCCGATTATTGAGCCCATAAGGCCACTTACGATGATACCAGAAAGAACTAGCATAAGTGTACTAGTACGCCCCATCATCTTTGGTATGGCTAGAGTGATAGCAACAGCTGCTAGACCAAAGCCAAAAGCAAAAGCCTGCACCCAAAATAGCGATAGATCAAAGATAATGGCAGTTGCAGCTCCCACGCAAGCACCAGCCGAGACGCCAAGAAGATCAGGGCTTACTAGCTGGTTTTTAAAGACGCCTTGATAGGCAGCACCACTCACGCTAAGAGCGGCACCGACTAAGATAGCTGCGATGATACGTGGGATACGTAAATTTTCTATCACGTTTGTGATGTTGCTAGCTGCGCCATCTCCAAAACCAAAGCTGTGAGCTAGCACGCTAAAGACGTCGTTAAAAGGTATGTAAAATCTACCAACGCCAAGTGCGACAAAGGCACAAACAAGCGTTAGTAGAGCTAAAAAGATAACAACTATTGAAAAATTTGCGTTTTTCATATCTTACTTACTGCTACCGTCTGGATTTAGACCTTTTAAGATATAGCCATACTCTTTGTCACTAAGATCGTGATTTAAAAATTCTTTATAAAACTCTTTTGTTTTTACTTTCATATCGACATCTTTAAATAGATCTGGTTGGATAGTCTTTGCTGCCCATAAAATTTGAAGTACGTTTTCAGCACCATATCTATCCCAGCTAAATACACCTTTTGGGTTACCGTAAATTTTGCCGTTTTTAACAGCGTTTGAGCCAGAGAATGCAGGGTGCTCTTTTATCTTTTTGATCTGTGCGTCTGTGTCATTACCACCAACGATGATGATATCAGGGTTTGCATTGATGATCTCTTCAGCGCTAACTTCGATCATTGAACCCTCAGTATTGATAGCATTTACGCCTCCACCTAGCTTGATCCAAGTGTTTTGGATAGTGTTTGTGCCATCAACTTTTAGTAAATTTGCGCCACCAAGCAAGTGAAGTACTTTTGGACGTTTAGCGTCAGGGATGTTTTTTGTTCTTGCTGTTACAAACTCAGAGTTATCGTGGATTTTATTAGCAAGTTTTTCAGCTTTTTTTCTAGCATCATCAGTGCCTATGACTTCAGCTGTTGCATAGATGCTTTTCTCCATATCTGGATAGTCTCTAAAGATCAAATTTACCGCGCTAAAGCCATTTTTGATAAGTTCATCTTGAAAATTTTTGTTATACACTATGATAACGTCAGGTGCAAGTTTAACAAGCTCTTCGATCTGAAGGTCTTTGCCATTTAGTGCAGCTGGTAAATTTTTAAGTTTTGGATAGACGTGCTCAAACCACTTGTTGTTTTTGATCAGATCAGTTGTGGCTACAACCTTATCCATACCGCCAAGTGCTAGGATGATCTCGTTGTTTGCATTCCACAGTGCAGCGATCTTTTCTACCTTTTCAGGCACGCTTACTTTGACACCTTTCATATCTGTGATGCTTCTTGCAGACTCAGCTGCGCTTAGGCTAAGAGCCGCAAAAAGTGAAGCAACAAGGCTAAATTTAGCTACTTTGTGCATGAAATTTGTTTGCATATTTTTTCCTTTATTTTTGAAGTATAAACATGTATGTTAATAATATTTATATTAATTCTATGTAAATTTTGCATATACATTATGAAGAATTTGCATATATTGTAAATTCTTATAAAACTAATGGGATAAATTCTCTCCTTTTGTTGACATATGTCATTATTTGCTTTTTTAAAATGAGATAAACTTCGCCTTAAAATTTTTAAAAAAGGAGAATCAATGCGTGAATACAAAAAGTATTGGCTAGCACTTGTTGCAGTACTAGTAATTTGCTTTAGTATTTTAGGCTACTACGGCGTTGAAGTTTATAGAAGCTCGCCACCAGTTGTAAATTTTACAGATGAGAATGGCAATGTCGTTATCGACAAAGAGAGCATCTATAAAGGTCAAGAGGCCTGGCAAAGCATAGGAGGTATGCAAGTTGGCTCTGTTTGGGGACACGGCGCATATCAAGCGCCTGATTGGAGTGCGGACTGGCTTCACAAAGAGTTAGTTATATTTTTAGAGTTAAAAGCAGATGAAATTTATCACTCAAAATATGCTGACTTAAATGATGATCAAAAGGCAAATCTAAAAGTTCTACTTAAAAAAGAGTACCGAGAAAATGACGTAAAAGACGATAAAATCGTACTTAGCAGCGATAGATTAAAGGCTATGAAACAAGTAAGCCAAGAGTATTCATCACTTTTTGGAAATGACCCTAAGTTTAAATCTTTAAGAGAAGCTTATGCGATGAAAGAAAATACTCTTCCAAATGCTTCTGATAGAGATGATCTTAATAACTTTTTCTTCTGGTCAGCCTGGGCAACCGCAGCAAATAGACCTAATAGCGATGCTACATACACAAACAACTGGCCACATGAGCCACTAATAGATAATGTACCAACAAGCGAAAATATCTTTTGGTCAATCGCAAGTGTTGTAATACTTATTGCTGGTATTGGATTTCTTGTTTGGTTTAGCTCTTTTTATGGTAAAAAAGATGATGAAAAGTTGGAAACTATTAGCGAAGATCCGCTTAGTAAATTAAGCCTAACTCCATCTCAAAAAGCTCTTAAAAAATATCTTTTTGTAACTTTGGCTCTTTTTGCTTTCCAAATTTTAATAGGCGGCTTTACAGCTCACTATACAGTAGAAGGACAAGAATTTTACGGTATAAATTTATCAGCTTATATTCCTTATTCACTTGCTAGAACATGGCACATTCAGGCTAGTATTTTCTGGATTGCGACAGGATTTTTAGCAGGCGGTCTTTTCTTAGCACCTATTATAAATGGCGGCAAAGATCCAAAATTCCAAAAGCTTGGCGTAGATTTGCTATTTTATGCACTACTAATCCTTGTAGTTGGCAGTTTTGCTGGCGAGTATTTAGCGATCGCAAATATTATGCCTATAAATTTAAGCTTCTGGTTTGGACACCAAGGATATGAATATATCGAGCTTGGACGTGTTTGGCAAATTATTTTATTTGTTGGCCTTGTCATTTGGATGCTACTTTTACTTCGCGGATTTATCGGCGGATTTAAGAACAAAGGTGATAAAAATTTACTTGCTATCTTTGCAGCTTCAGCCGTTGCAGTTGGATTATTTTACGGAGCAGGATTATTTTACGGCCAAAGAAGTCCACTTCCAGTGATGGAATACTGGCGCTGGTGGGTTGTACACCTTTGGGTTGAAGGCTTTTTTGAGGTCTTTGCTACCGCTTCACTTGCTTTTGTATTTGTTAGTCTTGGTCTTGTTTCAAAGAGATTTGCTACGTTCTCAACACTTGCGAGTGCATCACTTTTCTTAGTAGGCGGAATTCCAGGAACTTTCCACCACTTATATTTTGCGGGCACTACAACACCTATAATGGCAGTTGGCGCTAGCTTCTCAGCACTTGAGGTAGTTCCTCTTGTATTGCTTGGCGCTGAAGCTTATGAGCATTACAGACTTCAGTTTGCTCAAACTTGGGCTAAGACATTAAAATGGCCACTTTACTGCTTTATCGCAGTTGCTTTCTGGAATATGCTAGGTGCTGGTGTATTTGGATTTTTAATCAATCCTCCGATTTCACTATTTTATATCCAAGGCCTAAATACGACTCCAGTTCACGGACACGCTGCGCTATTTGGCGTTTATGGATTTTTGGCACTTGGATTTGTTTGGCTAGTAGCTACTTATCTATTCAAAGGTCAAGAATTTGATGAGAAACTTATGAAGGTAGGCTTTTGGGGCTTAAATATAGGCCTTATGCTAATGATCGTGCTTTCACTACTTCCAATAGGAATTTATCAAGCATTTGCAAGCCTAGAGCATGGTATGTGGTATGCAAGAAGCGCTGAGCTTTTACAACAATCACACTTACAAAATTTAAGATGGGTAAGAATGATTGGTGATACGATTTTAATAATCGGTGGAATCAGCTTCCTTGCACAACTTCTAAAATTTATGCTTAATAAAAAAGCTTAAAACTAAAGGGGTATTTTGCCCCTTTATTAAGCTATCTTTTCATAAAATAACGCAAATTTAAAAGGAAAGAAATGATTATATTTTTTAAAAGAATTTGCATTATTTTTATAATACTCTTACACTCTTTTTTGGCTCTTGTAGTTGATTATTCATTTCCACACTATGCAAATGTACAAATCACAGGTGGCGATGTCAAACGTATGGACAAAGATGGTATCATCGATGCTAAAAATCCGGCTGATGGCCCTACCAGAGATGTTTATTTTATCTACACTAAAGATTCTAATAATTCAAATAAAGTCATGGCTTATAGAAATGAAGATACTGCATGGGGATTTCCGTTTTATTTTAAATTTAACTCAGCTGATGTACAAGCCAAGGCTCAAGGCTTTGCAAATAGCGATAAAAACGTAACTGTAAAATATTATGGATATAGAATTTCTATGCTTCAAGAATTTAGAAATGTCATCTCGCTAAAAGAAAGCGGCACTGATACTAGTTGGCCGGTAGCTAGCTATGTATTTTACTTTATCTTATTTATCTCGCTAATCATTTGGATAAGAAAGATAAATAAGGCCTTTAGACCAAAAATTAGTGAAAATTTAGAGAAATAGATAGTATTTGTTTTAGCTATTTGATATTTTAAAAAAAAAATAAAAAGAGAGCTTTGTCCCTCTTTTATCCTTAAAAATTTCTAGTGCTATCAAGTATTTTTAGCTCGTTCGCTCTGCTATGCTCCTCTACGCTTTCTCGGTCTATAAAATAAAATTCTACATCTAGATTATTTTTAAGAAAATCACCCGCTTTTTTATGGCATATAATTCTTTGCCTTGCCATTCATCATTTGTGACCTAGTTTAGTTCGCCAAGATATTCTTAAAATGGCTTACAGGGAATCCTTCTTGCATCTAGATCTATCTTACGCAAGGATATCTATTCTATTTTTGAAAATTTAAAGCCATTTGCTAGCGTATCAGTTTTTGCAACAAGATTTTTTAGATTTTAGAAAGAAAATTTATAGTGGATTGGCATAAATTTTAGGGGCAAAGCTGCCCCTAATTTTAGTAAAGACCGAAAGTTCCGTCTGTTCTTTTGTAGATCACACGCATTTTTGCGTCAACATCGTTAAATACATAAAATTGTTTATCGCTTGATTTTAGTTTTTCAAGTGCTTCTTCGACCTCAAGTGGTTTATAAATTTCAAGTTCCATAGGTACGATCTCCTCGACACCTTCGATCTTTTCTTCTCCTATTCTTGAGCGAAATTCTTTGTCGTCAGCCTTGCCTTTAACAGTAAATTTCTTATCATGCTCTCTTCTTAAAACTTTTGATGCTTTTTCGATAGCAAGATCGATCGCAGCGTAAAGATCTTTATCTTTTTGGCGAACGACTATGGTGTCTTTATGGGCCATATTTAGAGAAAATTCTGCGTTAAAACCTTTTTTTCCTTGTTTTTCATCAGCTGCTACAACACATCTTACTGAGATGATGTCGAGATTGTATTTACCAAGCGTATCAAAAGCGTCTTGGATATAGTTTTTGATTGGCTCTGTTAGCTCAAATTGTTTTCCTACAATGCTTATGTTCATCGTAATCTCCTTTATAGAAAGTAAGATGATTATAACACGCTAAAACTAAAAACAAATTAAACTAAAATCTTTATAAAATTTTAAAATTTCTGAAGAGTTCGTTTGTGAAAATTTATAGGATTTGGCATTTTTTTATCTTTTGATGTTACAAAAACATCAAAGATCATGTTGCCAGTACTTGCGACTCCGTTTGTTCCTGGCATAATTGTCGGTGGAGTGCATATGCCGATATCGCCAAAGTAAGTTATTTTTACTTTAAAGTCGAACATATCGTTAAATTCTCCATCTACTTTATCTAAACATTTGTTTGAAAAATCAGTTCTAAAAATTTCAAACATCGCATACTCTGCTGCTGCTTGAGCAACGAGTTGTGCTTGCTCCCTTAGATAAATTTCACTGCTTTGTCTAGCTGATGTGCTAGCTATCGAAAGGGCAAGAGTACTGATAGAAGCTGCTACAACTAGAAAAAATATCGCTGCTATTAACGTAAATCCTTTTCTCATTAATAAACCGCCTTTGATTTGCAAATGGTTATTTCTGATTTTTCTGCTTTAAGGCAGAGCTTTAGCGCGATGACTCCATTTTTTTCCGTGAAGACAAATCTTGTTACATGTTTAGCTAGCGTTGCACTTTCGGCTTTGATATCCTTTGTAGATGTTGAGCTAAATTTTTTAAAGCTTTCATTTAGCCATGGCCTATAATTGTAGTAAATTTTAAGGTCAAAAGAGCCGTTTTGTATATCCTCGGCACTTTGCTCAGCTGGTGCTATGGCAATGGCTGTATAGGCTAGTTTATACTGTTCTGAAATTTTTTTATTTTTAAAATCATTTGAAATTTTAAGTGTGTCGATTGACTGTATGCCTACTTTTGCAATATCTAAGTGTCTTTGGTCTAAATTTTCTTGATAGCCAAAGCTACTACCAACTCTATAAAGTATGCTAGAAAATATCGCTACTAAACCACCATTTTCATTATCGGCGTTTATACACCTAGAGCCGCTATTTACATCTTCTTCATCGCTATCATTTTCGCAGGTCAAGTCCATTACGCCGTTTCTAAAAGCATCATTAAATTTGCTTCCAGGGCTTTTTAATCCATTTGCAACAGAGCTATTTGCAAGATCTACATATCCGCTATATATGCCTTCTTCGATGATAGGATCTCCGTTAGTATCATCTCCTTTGTATTCGTTGATACCATCAAATAGCTCATAAGCAGCTGGGATAAATTCTAAAATTTCAAAGTCACTACTTAAATTTACGCCACTATCATTTAGAGCTAGATAATCTCCATTTTTTTTCCTGGCGATAACGCTTTGTTTGATTCTGTGGCTAAGTAGCATTGAAATTTGCTCAAGAGCGATTTCACTTTGTGTTTCTAGTTCGTTTATTACTTTGCTTTGAAAATAGTTTTGATATAAATTCATAAGCGTGTTAAAGCTCATAAGTGAGATAACACCAAGTACGGTGATGACTATTATTAGCTCAATTAATGTAAAAGCTTTTTTTGTTTTTTTCATTTCCATTCTTTTACACTTAGAGTACTGCTTTCACCTATATTAAAGGCATATCCATAAAGTACGCTTTTGCTCTCTTTTGTAGTTTTCATAGTCGTATCTAGCTTTATTTGTAAAACGTCGTTATCGTTTAAAGGAGTGCTAACTACAAATTTATCAGCTCCATTTGTTATAGTTGGAGTCGTCTCTGTATCTATGATAAAGTCGCGTTTAGTAGTGCTAGCAGTTGGTGAGATGGATTTTTGAGTATTGAAATTTTTGATAGATTTTACTTTAAAATTTACGCTTTTGATTGATTCTGGAAGCTTTGAATCACTAGGCCTTGTGGCACATGCAGATGAATTTTGCACCGGATATGCAAGTATCCTATGTCCTTCACCTTTTACACCGCTTTTTTCATAAAAATCCGGATTTGCCCCTTGGTCGCAGATAATAAGAGGAAAAATTATAGCCTCTTGAGTCGTTATGGATGATGGCATGGTATTTTTACCGGCTATTAAGACTTGATCGCTAAATGGTGCTTTTAATATTAATGACATATAAGTTTTAGCATTCATTAGTCCTTCTTGCATTAAGGACTGCTCGCTTAAATTTGAAGTAGTTCTTACTGCTAGTGGCAAGCTTGCACTTACTATGGCTACTACAAGCACTGACAAGATAAGCTCTATCAATGAAAAGCCACCTCTTTTTACCACTCTATTCTCCTGTTTGTCTTATCGCTTATATCTAGGTTACTATCACTATTTGATTTTACTCCTATAAAACCTCCAACTGCACCGCTTGTCTTATCTTCTATATTATTGCTCTTTAGGACTTTACCAGCCCATTCGCCATTTGGTACTAGAAAATTTAGATTGAAATTATTTGTTTCAGGTTTCTCATCAAATTCACTATAAAGAAGCCAACTAGGTGCTCTCATTTTAGCCACATCAGTAACTGCTGACGGGTTTCTTATAAAAATTATCTGCTCGCCATTGCTTATACTGCTTACATCATTTCTTAAAACAGTACCGCTGTAAGTGTTTGTAAAGCTAAAGTCGTGATAGTTAAGTACTCCTGCGCTATGTTTTGGATTGGTAGCCCAAAATGGTGCAGCTGGAAAGTCTTGCCATAGTTTGCCATTATCTTTCATATAGATATTTTTATTGCATCCATCGCAGTAGGCACCATAATAAATTTTGGCATAAAAGCCACTATAAAGCCCTTCATAAAATGGTGCATAAACCCTACCAAAGTAAAATTTTGCCGTTGTTTCTGTTGCTGGTTTTTCATATTTTTTTACTGTATCGGTGCTATCTGACATGCCACTAAAACTAAAATCATTACTTGAAATAGTAAAAGGATTTTTAGCATGATTTACTTTTCTTTCAAAATTAAAATATACTTCACCTTTGCCTACGCCATTTACAAAAGTGTTTTTCTCTACATAAAATGTTGATTTTGTAGCACTTGGATCTATTGCTTTTCTAGTATTTGAGCCAGGAATTTCAAAAAATAAAATTTCTTCATTTGCTTTTGCTAATGTACCGGCATTGCCATCATTATCTGTAAAATTTAAAGGAACTCTATCTAGCTTTATATCAAAGTTCATATTCTTTGCATAGCAATCTTCATTATAAAGTTTTGCAGGGTCATCGTTAAACAACCTAGCAGTTACTTCAAAGTCAAGCTTTGCTTTTTGTATGCCTTCATTATCAAGGTATGTTATATCGTTATCTTTTGTTATCTTTAACTTGCTTATTTGTATATCTTTTGGTCTAAATAAATAATCTCTATTACCTTCTAGCTTTATATTGCATCCGATTCTTCCTTCTTGAGCAGTGTCTTGTGATGGATCGTTGCTAATTGAGTTTTTTACACAATCATCAGCTCTTGATGGTGTATGTTGATCAGTTGCTGTATAGTCTTTGTCTAATACATAAAAATATGTATCACCTATATCCGAGTAAGAAAAGCCAACAGGCCCACTTGATGTGTGACGGAAAATTTTACCCAATGCTTTATTTGGATCGTTAAAATCTACGCTTAGTTTGTTCTCGCTCTCTATAATGCTAGGATCGCAAGTCGCACTATATGCTGGTACAAGTTTTATCTCTCCATTTGAGCCACTTATGTTATTTATATAACCATTTGCTAAGCCACTATCAAGAGGTTTCATAGCCGCAAGAGCAATGTTGTTATAGGCTTTGCCGCCTATTAAAACATTGTTATTATTGATCGTATTCTTGTCAGTATCCCATAGCCTAAAGTGACTTGGTCTTATGGCAAAATCATCTAATTTTTCGCATTCAACCTTTGTAGTATTTGTCACTGGATCAAGATGAGAAATTCTAAATTTTACGCTTTTATAGGCTCTATTAATACTAATGCCTGACAACAAAATATCAGTTACGCCATTAAATGTTATATCTTGTTCATATAAATTTGTTGGAGCATTGCAAGACTCGACCAACTCTACTTTTACATCCACTGGAGCATCTGGTACTTTTTTATTGCCATCTGTATCATAGTTCGTGATATAGACATTAAATGGCGTAGAAACGATTTTAGTTAGAAGTCTATTTTTAAATTTAGCTTTAAAAGTTGCCGAGCCATCGTCTTGTCTATTGCTTGCGACGAAATTATTTGGACTGGCACTAACGCCTAAAGTAATGTTGTAGTTTTGATTGCTGCATCTTCTTATATATGTGTCATAGGGCTGTAAATTTATATCAGCATTAGCAACTGTGGCTTTGTAACTATTTGGCTCAAATTTAGACTTAAGGGTCGTCTCATATATGGCATAAGCGTAGTTACCTTGATGAATTAGCATTTCTCCACCCTTATTTGCAGCAGCACCTTGTCCTAAATAAAAAGTTAAGTCGCTTCCGCTTAATTGCTGCAAGCCTGTGTTGTCGTTATAGTGTACCTGTCCTGACATAGTAAGTAGATCACTAGGTCCTTGCGATGCTTTATCTGCGTATATGTAAGTTGAGTTTGGATTATAAATTTGGCTTGGATCTATTGTAGCTTTTAGTGCAAAGTCTTGGGCAGCTTCATTAGTATTGTTTGTAACTTCAACGAAAGTTTTTAAAATAGTATTTGCTGGCACTACTGTCGGGGTATTTTCCTGCACCTTTGTAAAAGTACTATCGCTAGGTTTTTTTGCATAAATATATTCCATATAGCAAACATCTGGTTTATATATACGGGTAGAAAAGCCTACCATAGCCAAATTTATACGGTCAGCGCTTACAACATTAGCACTGCCTGAATTTTTAATTGTTGTAACTGTAAATTTTATATCTGCTTCTTTTTGGGAATGTGACATTTTGTCTGATATATCAAATATATCTAAGTCTGCTTGAGAGTGAAATTTTTTGCCTAGATTTATAGGTTGTCCAAATTTTGTCATGGTTGAGTTAAATTGATCACCTTTTGCATTGTATTTGCTGGTTATACTCAGATAGCTACCTTCGTTTTCTATTTCAATATTCTCACCTTTTGTTTCTGGCTTTCCACCAAAAGAAAACATTGTAAGCGTAGCATTTATATCGCCTGCTTTTGGTGTATAGATATTTTCAAATTTTACATCTACGGTTGAGCTCTTTACAGTACCAAATGGATCGCTTGACTTCATCCAGTCTGCTGCAAGTCTTTCTAGTCCATCAAATATACTAACAAGTTTTGGCTCTATATTGTTTGCTGCGGCAGTTTTATCATCAAAGTCATAAATGATGACCAAACTCCAAGCTGCAAATTGTGGTGCGATGGATTGTATCCAGTAGCCATTTTGTCCTTGGACTGGCGAAAACAGCAGTGTGCCGTATGTTTTTTTTAATTTTCTATTAGTGGAATTGTTTACCTTATATATGCCATCATTTGGGTCTATAAATTCATCACTAAAGGGAATCGTAGTTGATCTGATATTGCCAGCATAAAATGTCCTATCTGACTCACTAGTACCAAGAGAGTCTCTAACTATATCTGTTACATCAGCACTTGCTACATATTGGTAGTTTATTCCAGCCTTTACATAGTAGCTATTAGACTCGTTTTGATTATATGATTCAAGAGTCATTGATTTTGGTTTATACTCACTAAATGAGCCAAACCAAAAGACATCTTTTGGATCAGCATCTATTGTAATTATATTTTTTCCAGGAGCTTTAAAATCAATCCTGCTATATCCTTTTATGTAATTTAAGGCGCTTACATATAAATTTGACCCAAGATTTTTTATTGCCCAGTTTTGATAAAGAGAGCCACCCCAGTAAAGTCTGGCATAGACCACATTTTTACCTTTTAAATTATTTTGTATAAAGGTATTTTTCTCACTAAAATCAAATGTGGAAGAGGATGAATTTTGACAATAAGGATACTTGCTAGGATTATAAATATATGTTTTTTGACAAAGCGTGTAATTACTAGACGTAAAACTACCAGTATTTAAAAATATTCTATCGGCTGTAGATGATGTTTTTGTTACGTTAGATGGATCTGGAACAAAATTATATCCAGTGTATTGCGGAATCATAATAGTAGCACCAATGGTAGCTATATCGCCATTTACTCTGGTATTTAGATTGCCATTTATTGATCTTTGTCTTAAGCCTTTAGAGTGATCATCCCACATACCTATTAGTGATCGTTGATTCCATGGAGAAAATTGCTCAACGTAAATATGATAGTGGTCTTGTGCTAAACCTGAAGAAAAGCTATTGGTATCTATCGTCCAAGTTCTATCAGATTTTCTTATACAATGTGGGATATTTTTAGAAGAGTTGTCTTGATACTCTTCAGCGTCTATAAAGCAAGAATAATTTGCTCCACTACAACCAATAGATGCTGCTTCTGCTGTCGTACAAGCTCTGGGTGCACAAAAACCAAACGTGACAATAAAACAGAGTAAGTATGCTATCTTCACAACAAATCCTCTAAATAACAATAAAAAATCTCTCCTTAGATTTTCTAAAAGCTTTTAGCTACTATTTTTGTATAAAATTTTCTATCATTTCAGCTTGCCCATACTGAGGATATTTGGCAATGTCTAAAACGACTTGAGATAAGGTCATGTTGTCCATATTGCAAACGATAGGAGCTATAAAATTTACAGTTGATTTTTCAAGCGGGAGTGCAACAACGATAATGTTATAAATTCTGAGTTGAGAGCTTTCTTTAATCTCCATAAGATCTTCATAATAGCTTGGAATATCGAATTCGTAGCTTCTTAATGCAAAAGGATTTATCATTGTAAAAGATGTCTCATCATCTTTGCTTGCTAGCTTAACAAAAAATTTATCAAGTTCAATTAACGCCATCGTCTTGATATGCTCAAAGCCTAAAATAGGGCTTTTAACACTAAAAATCATACTAACTCCTGTTTTGTAAAATTGCTGTATTTTATCATAGTTTTAAAAAATTTATACAAAAATAATGCCAAAAAATGTAGAATACGAGGATTTAAATTTTTTAAGGAAAAGCATGAAAAGATTTTCTAAATTTCTAGCAGTCGTAGCTCTTTTAGGGCTTTTTAGTGGTTGTGCTGAAAAATACACCGAACTTTACAATCTAACTCCAGATGAGTGGTACGCTCAGGTCATCGCTGACATCAAAGATGGCGATCTGGAGTCAGCTGATAAACACTACGTTTCAATGGCTAGCGAGCACGTTGCAAGCCCGCTTTTGGAGCAGATTTTACTCATCCTTGCCCAAGCTCACGCAAATGACGAAGAGTATCTCATGGCAAATCACTATCTTGACGAGTACATCAAAAGATATGGTGACAACGGTCCAAAAACAGAGTTTGCTCAGTATCTAAAGATAAAAGCAAATTTTGACTCATTTACTCAGCCAAACCGCAACCAAAAGCTTATGGAAGATAGCGTAACAGAGATCGAGAAATTTCTTTATATGTATCCAAATACTGAATATAAGCCACTTATTGAGACTATGCTTATTAAATTCAAACTCGCGCTTTACTTCCTAGATATGCAAATAGCTGATCTTTACAATAGGACTGGTCGTGATGTTTCGGCCAAAATTTACGAGCAAAAACTTGAAGAGTCACCGTTTAGAAATTCTGACCTTATCAAGCCTGATGTAGCATGGTATAGAAAACTATTTGAATAGGAGAAATTTTGCAAATAAACGAAAATAAAGGCTTCCCAACCGAAATTCCCATTATCGTTGAGGACGAGCTATTTTTATATCCATTTATGATAACTCCGCTTTTTTTAAGTGATGATGAAAATTTAAAGGCACTCGAACTTGCCATACAAGAAGAGACTCCGATCCTTGTGGTGCCTACAAAGCCTCAGCAAGACGGCGCTAGAGATTTTGATGGCATCTATGATGCTGGCGTGATCGGCACGATAATGCGCCGTGTGCCGCTACCTGATGGACGTGTAAAAGTACTATTTCAGGGCATTGATAAAGGTAAAATTTTAAAACAATCAGGCATAAATCCGCTCCGCGGTATCGTTGATATGCTCCATGTCAAGCGCCCATCACAGGTCAAAACTGATGCACTTATAGTGGTTTTAAGAGAAAAAGTAAGAGAGCTTTCGCAGTTTAGCCACTTTTTCCCGCCTGATCTTTTAAAAACGATCGAAGAGAGCGCTGAAGCGATCAGGGTTTGCGACCTAGTCTCAAGCGCGCTTCGCTTAAAAAAACAGATCGCATATAGCTTTTTTGTCGAGGAAAATTTAGAGCAGCGCTTGCTAAAACTAATCGACTATGTTATCGAAGAGATCGAGGCAAATAAGCTTCAAAAAGAGATAAAAAATAAAGTCCATTCAAAGATCGATAAGACAAATAAAGAGTATTTTTTAAAAGAGCAGTTAAAGCAAATCCAAGCCGAGCTTGGAGCGGACACGAGCCGTGAAGAGGAGCTTGAAGAGTACCGCAAAAAGCTTGATGCGAAGAAGAAATTTATGGCCGAGGACGCCTACAAAGAGATCAAAAAACAAATAGATAAGCTTTCGCGCATGCACCCAGACTCAGCTGACGCAAATACCTTACAAAGCTACCTTGACTGGGTACTTGAAATTCCATTTGAAAATGTAGCTAAGAAAAAATCATCCATCACCGAAGTGAGCAAGCATTTAAATGCCGATCATTACAGCCTTGAAAAGCCAAAAGAGCGCATCGAGGAGTATTTTGCCTTGCGTGAGCTTTTGGAGCTTAGAGGCGTTGGTGAAAAGGTAAATAATGGCGCTATTTTATGCTTTGCAGGCCCTCCAGGCGTAGGCAAAACAAGCCTCGCAAACTCGATCGCAAAGGCACTAAAGCGTGAGCTAGTCAGGATCGCACTTGGTGGGCTTGAGGACGTAAACGAGCTAAGAGGTCACCGCCGCACCTACATAGGCGCTATGCCAGGTCGTATTGTGCAAGGGCTCATAGAAGCTAAACAGATGAATCCAGTGGTTGTTTTAGATGAGATCGACAAGGTTGGAAGAAGCTACAGGGGCGATCCGACTGCTGTTTTACTTGAGATTTTGGACCCAGAGCAAAATAACAAATTTAGAGACTACTATCTAAATTTTAACATCGATCTTAGCAAGATCATCTTTATCGCTACAGCAAATGATGTGAGTATGATCCCAGCCGCACTTCGTGATAGGATGGAGTTTATCGAGCTTAGCTCATACACACCACAAGAAAAATTTGAGATCGCTAAAAAATATCTATTGCCTCAAGAGCTTAAAAAGCACGGCCTAAAACCAAGCGATGTTAGCATCAGCAAAGAGGCACTTGAGCTAATTATCAGCGACTACACAAGAGAGAGCGGTGTGAGAAATTTACGCCGTAGGATCGCTGATATATTAAGAAAAGTTGCTAAAAATATCCTTATCAAAAAAAGCGAGGGCAAGATCGGTGTCACAGCTAAAAATTTGAAAGAATTTTTAGAGAAAAAGGTCTATGAGATCGAGCCAGCGGATAAAAAAGATCAGATTGGTCTAGTAAATGGCCTCGCGTGGACTAGTGTCGGAGGTGACGTGCTAAGGATCGAGGCTATCAGGATCCAGGGTAAAGGCAGCATGCAAATCACCGGTCAGCTAGGCGATGTGATGAAAGAGAGCGCTCAGATCGCATTTAGCGTGGTAAAAGTGCTGATCGATAACAAAAAGCTAAAAGTGCCGATGGCTATCGTGCCAAAACTAGATGATGATAAACACAAGCTAGAAGCCAGCGACGTTTATAGACGTTACGACCTTCACTTGCACGTGCCAGAGGGTGCGGTGCCAAAAGACGGCCCAAGCGCTGGTATCACGATGACAACGGCGATCGCATCGATACTTACTGATACAAAAGTAAGACATGATGTGGCGATGACTGGTGAGATCACGCTAAGTGGCAGGGTGCTGCCTATCGGCGGGCTAAAAGAGAAGCTCATCGCCGCTCACAAAGCTGGCATCAAAACAGCTCTGATACCTCGCAAAAACTATGATCGAGACCTTGTAGATATCCCTGCTGAAGTAAAGGGTGATATGAAGATCATTGCCGTAGATACGATAGAAGATGTCTTAAAAAACGCTCTTGTAGCTAAAAAATAATCCTTTCCTAACCCTAAGTGAGATTAGGGCTAGGAAAATTTATAAATTTTGATGATTCTAAAATCCAAACAAAAAGCCATATAACGCACAAAAGCAATTAATAATTTAAACAATATAAGCACATGCAGCACAGTAGAGAAAAATAAATTTTAAAATTTATGAGCGAGCATATCACGCTTCCAAATTCAGTAGCAAGCAAATAGCGAGACCTGAATTTTGGTAAGTTGCTAAGGCGATTGAGTAAAGTTTTAAAATTTGTAAATTTGCTTTATTAAATCAAGAGAGTGACAAGTAAATTTTAAAATTTCATAAACGAGTGATTTTGGCTCTAAAATCTGAGCTAAGCGGTAAGCAAATTTAGATTTTAGTTCTTGCGAGTGAATGAAGTTTTAAAATTTGAAAACGCTTTATTAAATTTATAAATTCCTTTTTATTCAAAAGAGAGACAATGGGGCTTGAATTACGAGGCCGTCCTCTTATTTTTCTTTTTAAATCTGCTAGATCCCTCACATTCAAGGTGCATTCAATGGCGCTAAAGCACTGCATGCGTTTTAAATACTCTGATAAATTTTAGAAATGTTCGCTTTAAAATTTGCTGGACTTTTATTTTACTGTAAATTTTTAGCTATTTATGCTTTGCTTCATGCTCTAAAAGCCAAATTTTAGTTAGTAGACCATCTCCGCCAGAGTAGCCACCAAGTCCGCTACTAGCTAGCACTCTGTGGCAAGGTATAATGATAGGCACTGGATTTTTAGCATTGGCTGATCCTGCTGCTCGGTAGGCATTTTTGTGACCTGTGGCAAGTGCTAGGGCTGCGTATGTGGTCGTTTCTCCGTATGGTACTTTTTGTAAAGCCTCGTAAATTTTTGCTCTAAAATTAGTTGTTTTTATATCAAGTTTTGTGCTGAAAGTTTTAAGCCTGCCTTCAAAATATGCTTTTAGCTCATCAAGGCAAAGCCTTAAATTTTCATCTTTTACAACAATTTTTTCAAATTTATCTACAAAATTTATCTCACAAATTCCATTTTTACTGGCAACGATCTCTAAAATTCCAATGGGCGATTTTAGGTAAGCTTTTGACACATTTGCTCCTTGAAATTTGAAAATTTGGGCAAATTTTACTTTAGTTTGTTTTGCTTTTAGATAAAATGCGAGCAAAACTAGCGATTTTAGACTAAAAATAACGAGCAAAAACCACAAAGGAATTTCATGAGCTTTTTTACCGACTACGAAAAACATGTGAGCGAGCGAGAAAAAGAGGGCGTGCCACCGCTTGCGCTAAATGCCAAGCAAACAAGTGAAGTTTGCGAGCTAATAAAGCTTGCCAGCAAGTCTAGTGGCGACGAAAAGGCACAAAGCGAACTAAAATTTCTTATAAAATTGCTTGAAACTCGTATCAATCCCGGCGTTGATGACGCAGCGAAGATAAAGGCAGAATTTCTTAGTGAAGTGATTGATGGGCTTGCTGTTAACGGCCTTGACGCGATGCGTGCTATTAAAATTTTAGGCAAGATGCTTGGCGGATATAACGTGGAAATTTTAGTGCGAGCGCTAAAAAATAGTGATGAAAGTATCACTCGCGCTGCGGCAAATGAGCTAAAAAATATTATCCTGGTGCATGAATATTTTGACGAGATAGTGAAGCTAAGCAGCAACAATAAATTTGCAAAAGATGTACTTGTTTCTTGGGCGAATGCAGAGTGGTTTAAGCATAAAAAGCCAATCGAAACCTGTATAAACGCAGTCGTTTTTAAAGTACCTGGTGAGACAAATACTGATGATCTAAGTCCAGCGAGTGAGGCCTATACAAGGGCCGATATACCGCTTCACGCAAAGGCAATGCTTGTTAAAAAGATGCCTGAGGGTCTAGAAATTTTAAAAGAGCTCAAAACTCGTGGTAAAAAAGTGGCGTATGTTGGCGATGTGGTTGGCACTGGCAGCAGCAGAAAGAGCGGTATAAACTCGATCCAGTGGCATTTGGGCGATGAGATAGAGGGCGTGCCAAACAAAAAAACGGGCGGCATCGTGATAGGCACGACCATAGCTCCTATATTTTTTAATACCGCTGAAGATAGTGGCGCACTGCCGATAGTTGCAAACGTAAATGAGCTTGAGATGGGCGATGAGATAGAAATTTATCCATTTAAAGGCGAAATTTATAAGCTTATTGGCACTGAGAAAAAGCTCGTGGCAAATTTTAAACTTAGCCCAAACACCCTAAGCGACGAGATAAGAGCGGGTGGCAGGATACCTTTGATGATAGGTAGGCAAGTGACTAAAAAGGCTAGAGAGGCATTGGGGCTTGGTGAGGAGCAAATTTTTATAAAGCCAGATCAGCCAAAAGAGCAGAGCGGTGGCTACACGCTGGCTCAAAAGATGGTTGGCAAGGCTTGCGGCGTAGCTGGCGTTAGAGCTGGGGCTTATGTGGAGCCTGAAATTTTAACTGTTGGCTCGCAAGATACGACTGGGCCGATGACTAGAGATGAGGTTAAAGAGCTTGCAAGCCTTAGTTTTGGGGCGGATTTTGTTTTGCAAAGTTTTTGTCACACGGCCGCTTATCCAAAGCCAAGTGATCTTGTGATGCATGAGAGCTTACCAAAATTTATAAATTTACGTGGCGGTGTGAGCCTAAAGCCAGGCGATGGCGTCATCCACTCGTGGCTAAACCGTATGGTACTGCCTGATACGGTGGGCACTGGCGGCGATAGTCACACGAGATTTCCTATCGGTATCAGCTTTCCAGCTGGAAGTGGTCTAGTGGCGTTTGCAGCGGTGCTTGGAATGATGCCACTAAATATGCCAGAGTCAGTTTTAATCAAATTTAAAGGCGAGCTAAAAGAGGGCGTGACGCTTCGTGATCTTGTCAATGCGATACCTTATTTTGCTATCAAAAAGGGGCTTTTAAGCGTTGAAAAGAAAAATAAAAAGAATATTTTTGCGGGTAAAATTTTAGAGATAGAAGGGCTTGAGAATTTAAAAGTAGAGCAGGCGTTTGAACTAAGTGATGCTTCAGCTGAACGCTCGGCCGCGGCTTGTGTGGTAAATTTAAGCGTTGATAGTGTCGTGGAGTATGTTCGCTCAAACGTTGCGCTAATTGACGCGATGATAAAAGCTGGTTACGAGAGCCGTGAGACTCTGCTTAGACGAAAAGAAAAAATGCAAAAATGGCTTGAAAATCCGACTCTTTTAAGAGCCGATAAAGATGCAAAATACGCTGAAATTTTAGAGATTGATTTATCGCAGATAGATGAGCCGATTTTGGCGTGCCCAAATGACCCGGACGATGTGGCAACGCTAAGTGAAATTTTAGCTGATAACAAAAGAGTGCATAATATCGATGAAGTTTTTGTGGGAAGCTGTATGACAAATATCGGTCATTACAGGGCGCTCGCTAGAATTTTGGAGCATGAGAGCAAGCTTACAACTAGGCTTTGGATAGCACCACCGACAAAGATGGATAAAAGCACACTTGAAGATGAGGGCGTTTATGAAATTTTTAAAAGATTAAATGCAAGAACAGAGGTACCAGGCTGCTCGCTTTGTATGGGCAATCAAGCAAGAGTAAACGACAATGCTGTGGTCTTTTCTACATCAACCAGAAATTTTGATAACAGAATGGGCATGGGTGCGAAGGTTTATCTAGGAAGTGCTGAGCTAGCCGCTGTTTGTGCGCTACTTGGGCGTTTACCAAACATCGATGAGTACAAAAAAATAGTAAGAGATAGCCTTAGTTTAAACAAAGATAAAATTTATAAATACCTAAATTTTAATGAAATAAGCGAGTTTAGCATATAAATTTGTTACAATATCGCGGAATTTTAAGGAGCTTTGATGAAAAAAGTAGTTTTTTTTCTCTTTTTTAGCGTTTGTTTTTTGATAAATTTACACGCTTTAGAGTGCAGTGATCTTGCTAAAAAAGAGAGCTTTAAAACTACTCCAAATGGGCTTGCTTATGTAAATGAGAGTCTATTTTATTGCGATGGCTCACTTATAAATTTAGAAGAGATAAAAGAGCTTTTTGATGCTAGCATGGCTGTGAGAAGCGAGTCTCAAAGCTGTGTCGGCGATGGCGTTTATAAAGAAAATTTAAATAAGTTTAGATGGCTTTTGCTAAAAGCGTCATTTGCACCTGAATTTTACGCAAAAGAGCTTGCAAAGCCTGATATTGCTGAAGAGCAAAAAGATGCCAGGATGGAGTATTTTAGATACTGGGCAAATGAAAGTTTGTTTAATTTTTTAAAATATAAAAAATTTTTAGAAGCCTATAAAAACGCCCAAACTCCGCTTGTAAAATTTTACGAAAGCCTTGGACTTGATACGCCAAGTGCTGCGTATTACGCAACTAGTGTGGTAAATGAGTTTTTGACATTTAGTGTTGGCAAGAATATAAATAAGGCTAAAATTTTAACCCCTGAACAAAAGATGATCGCTCAAAAGATAAGTTTTGATGAGCTGGCAAATTTGCTATACTCGAAAAATTTCAGTACCGCTGAGCTTACAAATTTGCTTAATATTGCACTTTTGAATGAAAAGAGTGGCGATATGATAAAAGAGATCATAAGGCGTGGAGCCGATGTAAATTTGGGTGATGAGACGCCACTATTTTTTGCTTTAAAAAATATAGAAAACGTAAAAATTTTACTTGCAAATAAAGCTGATATAAATCACAAAAATTTCTTTGGGAAAAGTGTGCTTTTTTATGCTGTGCAGTTTAGCGATAAGCCACTTTGTGAGCTTTTGCTAAAAAATGGTGCCAATGCAAACGAGAGCTATATAGATGAAAATGCTAAGATGAATATGATAAATTTGGGTATGACGCAAGTTGAAGATACATGCGGTCTAGAGCATACAAATAGAAGTGTTTTTATGCATGCAGCAGCTCACGCAACGCCAGAAATTTTAAAGCTTTTGATGGATAACGGCGCTGATATAAACGCGACTGATGACGCTGGATTTAACGCGCTTGACTATGCCTTGAAAGAACAAAACGAAAAGACGATCAAATTTTTAGAAAATTTGGGTTTAAAACCAAATTTCAATTAGGAAAAATCATGAAAAAGACAGCTTTTGTAACCGGTGCAACATCTGGATTTGGCGAGGCGATCGCCAGAAGACTCTCAAAAGAGGGCTACAAGATAGTCGCTCTTGCAAGGCGAGAAGATAGGCTAAAAAAGCTTGCAAGCGAGCTTGGCGATACGCATATCATTGTAGCTGACATACGCGATAAAGAAGCTGTTTTTAAAGCGGTCGAGAGCCTGCCTGATAAATTTAAGGACATAGAAGTGCTTGTAAACAACGCTGGTATGGCGCTTGGACTTGAAAAGACGATAGATGCAAAGGTAGAGGACTTTGAGACGATGATAGACACTAACGTCAAGGGTCTTATCTATTCGACAAAGGCGGTTTTGCCACTACTTTATAAGCAAGAAAAGGGCTATATATTTAACCTAGGCTCGACAGCTGGCTCATGGCCATATCCTGGAAGCAACGTTTATGGCGCTACAAAGGCTTTTGTAAAGCAGTTTAGTTTAAATTTAAGAAACGATCTAGTCGGTACAAATATCAGGGTGACAAACATCGAGCCAGGGCTTTGCAAGACTGAATTTAGTGAGGTTAGATTCAGAGGAGATAAGGCAAAGGCGGATAGCCTTTATGAAAATACAAATTTTATCACATCTGAGGATATCGCGACGATTTTGGTAAATTGTCTAAATATGCCTGGAAGTGTCAACATAAACAGGGTCGAAGTCATGGCAAATACGCAGACTTGGGCTGGGCTTGCGATAGAAAAATTTTAAGGAGTTCTTGTGAGACAAATTTTATTATTACTTTTTTTTAGCGTTGCGCTTTTTGGTGTCGATCCAGAAGTCGCAAAGAGAAACGCTGAAATTTATGGCGTATTCACGCTTATACCGCCTGTTGTGGCAATAGCACTTGCTTTTATCACAAAAGACGTTATATTGTCGCTATTTATAGGTGTTTTTAGCGGAACATTTCTCATAAATATCATCAATGAAAACATCTTTATGGGTATCGTAAAAGGCTTTACAGGTATCGTTTCAAGGGTCGTTGAATCAATGGCTGATAAGACTGATTCAGGTATTTTGCTTCAAGTGCTTTGTATCGGTGGTGTGGTCGCACTCATCACAAAGATGGGCGGTACAAAGGCGGTTGCTCTTTGGCTTAGCAAAAAGGCAAAAACAGGTATCTCTGCTCAAATTTCAACGTGGCTCATGGGTATCTTTGTGTTTTTCGATGACTACGCAAATGCCCTAATAGTAGGTCCAATCATGAGACCAATAAGCGATAAATTTAAAATCAGCCGTGAAAAACTAGCTTTTATTATAGATGCTACTGCAGCACCGATCGCCGGTATTGCTATCATCTCGACATGGGTTGGTCTTGAGGTTTCACTCATTGAAAAGGGCTATGAGCTAGTTGGAGAGACTGGAATTAACGCTTATTCTATATTTATCGAGACAATTCCATATAGATTTTACAACCTTTTTATATTATTTTTTATAGTTTGTACTGCCTTGATGCAACGTGAATACGGCCCAATGCTATTAGCTGAAAGACGTGCCAGAAAGGGCGAACTTCACTCAGGTAAAACTCAAATTCAAGACCTAGAAGATAAAACACTTGAGCCAAAAGAAGGCGTAAAACTAAGCGCCTCAAACGCTGTCGTGCCACTTCTTGTGCTAGTTATTGGTGCTTTTACTAGTTTTTATTTTAGTGGTCTTGCTGCACTTGAGGGTGATGCTCTTAAAAATGCACTTGCCAATCCGCTTTCATTTTCTACATTTAAAGATACTTTTGGCGCAGCAGACTCAGCTACATCGCTATTTCAAGCAGCATTACTTGCTAGTATCGTAGCTATCACAATGGGCGTTTGGCGTAAAATTTTTGACGTAAAAGAGGCTATTAGCACATGGGTAAAAGGCTGGAAAACTATGATAATTACAGTTGTGATCTTACTTCTTGCATGGAGCCTTAGTGCTGTTATAAAAGAGCTTGGCACATCAAGATATCTGGTTGATCTACTAAGCTCATCAATACCTAAATTTATCCTTCCAGTAGCTGTCTTCATCCTTGGCTCGTTTATAAGCTTTTCAACTGGAACAAGCTACGGCACGATGGGTATCTTGATGCCTTTAGCTATTCCACTAGCTTACGCTGTTGGTAAAAATTACGGCTTAGACGGAGATGCTATGCATGCATATATGATTGTAAATATATCAGGCGTACTTACAGGTGCGATCTTTGGTGATCACTGCTCGCCGATCTCGGATACTACGATCCTCTCATCGATGGGTGCGGGATGTAACCACATCGACCACGTCTCAACACAAATGGTCTATGCTTTAAGCGTTTGTGCGGTAAGCGTGCTAGTTGGTTACTTGCCAGTTGCATTTGGTCTTAGCGTTTGGCTAGCACTTCCATGCGGATTTTTAGCGATTTGGGCGTTAGTTAGATTTGTCGGTAAAAAGGTGGAAGCGTAAATTTGGACTGCAATTATCTAAAAGAGTGCGGCTCTTGCACTCTTTTTACCCCTTATGATGAGCAAATTTTATTTAAAACTGATCTTGTAAAACAAAATTTTTCAGAGTTTTATGATGGCGAATTTGATGTGTTTAGCTCCAACCCAAAACACTACCGCACGAGAGCTGAGTTTGGCATCTGGCATGAAGGCAGCGAGCTTTGCTACACTATGCACGCAAAGGAAAAGGGCAAGAGAATTTTTATAGATGAGTGCCCAAAGGTCTGTGAGCAAATTTCTACTCTCATGCCAAGATTACTTGAAAATTTACAAAGTAATGAAAATTTACGCACAAAGCTTTTTGGAGTGGAATTTATCTCTTGTAAAAGCGGTATTTTGGTTACGCTGCTTTATCACAAAAAGCTTGATGGTGATTTTGAATCGGCTATGAAAATTCTAGCTAGCAAGCTTGATGTCACCATACTTGCTAGATCTCGCGGGCAAAAGCTGCTAAGCGGTGAGCTAAATTTGATAGACGAGCTAGATGTTGGAGGTCAAATTTATAAATTTAGCCTCTCTGAGAATGCCTTTATCCAGCCAAATAGAGCCGTAAATGAAAAGATGATAGCTTGGGCTAAAGAGTGCGCGCAAAGCAGCGATGACCTCCTTGAGCTCTACTGTGGACATGGAAATTTTACTATCCCGCTTTCGTTTAAATTTAAAAATGTTCTTGCCACTGAAATTTCAAAAAGCTCGATCGCAAATGCCCTTAAAAACTGCGAGCTAAATGAGGCTAAAAATATCAAATTTCTACGTATGGACGCTGATGAGCTGATGAGCGCATTTGCTGGCGTTAGGGAATTTAACAGGCTAAAAGAGATAAATTTAAGTGACTTTAACTTCTCACATGTTCTTGTTGATCCGCCTCGTGCAGGACTTAGCGAAAGTGTCGTAAATTTTATCAAAAATTTCAAAAATATCATCTACATCTCGTGCAACCCAGAGACACTAAAAGAAAATTTAAATGAGCTTTGTAAAAGCCATAAAGTGATAAAATTTGCCATTTTTGATCAGTTTGCAAACACTCATCACATCGAGTGTGGCGTGCTACTTAGGGCAAAAGAATAAATTTAAAAAGGAAAGTTGAAAATGGTTTCATTAAATAAAATCATACAAGCAAAGATAACGATCGGTCATTTCGTGACAAAAACTCCATTTGCGCAAAGTGCGAAGCTTAGTAAAATTTTGGGCGCAAATGTCTATCTGAAAGAAGAAAATTTACAAAGAACAGGCGCATATAAGATAAGGGGCGCATACAATAAAATAGCTAGCCTAAGCGAGGAGGAGCGAAAACGTGGCGTCGTGGCTGCAAGCGCTGGCAATCACGCTCAAGGTGTGGCGATAAGCGCAAAAGAATTTGGCGTGCATGCTTGCATCGTAATGCCAGAATCAACCCCGCTTCTAAAGGTAGCTGGCACAAAGGATCTTGGCGCTGAAGTGATCTTAAAAGGTGATAACTTTGATGAGGCGTATGAATTTGCAGTAAATTACGCCAAAGAAAAAGATATGACCTTTGTTCATCCATTTAACGATGAGTACGTCATGGCAGGGCAGGGCACTGTTGGACTTGAGATGCTTGATGAGATAAGCGACCTTGATATGGTTGTAGTGCCAGTTGGTGGCGGCGGCTTAGCTAGCGGTGTGGCAAGCTGTATAAAACAAGTAAATCCAAAAACCAAGGTCGTTTGTGTCGGCGCAAAGGGCGCTCCAGCTATGTTTAATAGCTACGGCGCTAAAAAGAGCATAAACTCAAAGTCAGTTCGCACTATAGCTGATGGCATCGCTGTGCGTGATGCGAGTGAGATAACGCTTAAAAATATCGTTGAGTGCGTGGATGAGTTTGTGCAGGTCGATGATGAGGAGATCGCAACTGCGATTTTGTTTTTGCTAGAGACGCAAAAGATCGTCGTTGAGGGAGCTGGCGCAGCTGGCGTGGCAGCACTTATGCATGATAAGATCAAATTTAAAAAAGGCGCAAAGATAGGTGTGGTGCTAAGTGGTGGAAATATCGATGTTCAGGTGCTTTCTATCATCATCGAAAAGGGTCTTATCAAGTCACACCGCAAGATGACCTTGCAAATCACGCTTGTGGATAAGCCAGGAGCACTCATGAGTCTAACAGATAGTCTAAAATCAGCAAATGCAAATATCGTTAAGATAGACTACGACCGCTTTTCAACAAGGCTTGATTACGGTGATGCAAGTATTACTATCACACTTGAGACAAAGGGTCTTGAGCATCAAGATAAGATCAAAGAAGTGCTTGAAAAAAGTGGTTTTTCATTTTCTCAATTGTTTTAAAAATTTTTGCTATTTTGTGGATTTTAAGATAGCAAAAAACAAGCTAAAATTCCTTTTGCATTACAAATTTAAGCTAAAATAGCAAGCTTTAAAGGAGAAAAAATGAGCGAATATGCAAATTTAATATTAGCTATCTTACTAGCTGTTTTGGCATTTGTATTTTATAGGTCAAATAAGGCGTTAAAAAAAGCAAAAGATGATAGCGAAAACCTCTCAGTCAGTACTGAAATTTCACAGCTAAAAAGTATCGGCGAGCTATCTGTTTTTCAGGTGTATAGTAAAGAGATTGTCACAAAAACCGATCATGCGTTTGGAAATTTTGGCAAAGAGTATCTAAGGTGGCTGGTAAGCGAAAAGAAGCTTTCGATGATATTTGAGTTTGAGATAAATTTTATCTACGATCTAACTAGCCCAAAACTTGAAATCATGCAGATCGCAAACTCTAGCTACAAAATAAAAATGCCCCCATGTAAGTATAAATTTTCAATCGCAGATATGAAATTTTATGACGAGAAAAATGGCAAATTTATACCATTTTTGCTGCCTGATTCGCTAAATGGCTTTTTTGGAAGCACATTTACAGAAGAGGATAAAAACAGACTTATAGAAGAGGCTAGAAGTGAAGTAAAAAAGATGAGCGTTCGTCTTATCTCACAGCTTCAAGGCAAGATCCATAAATCGGCTCGCGACACGCTTGAAGCGATCGCAAAGAGCTTTGGGGCAAACAAGGTCGAATTTGTTTTTGATGATAACGATGAGCAGATAAATTCACAGCTAAATTTAGAAAATATCGCATAAATTTAAAGGAGAAAAAATGAGTTTTAATTCACAAGAGGTTACACAAACTCCAGGAAATAACACTGTCTTTCAAACTTGGGTTTTAAAAGATGATAAAAAGGCGTGCCAAGAGGGCTTTGCTAGACTTTGTGCTTTGGTTATAAATTTAAACAAAACTGCCAAAGTTAGATTTGGTGCGAGCGAAAATGTAAACTGCGTCCTTGGCGTCGGACACGATGCGTGGAAAAAGCTTGCCATCACAAAAAGCTTGCCAAAAGAGCTTGTAAATTTTAAAGCGATCAAGGGCGACAAACACGAGGCCGTTAGCACAAAAGGTGATTTACACATTCATATCCGCGCGTTAAATGCAGCTGACTGCTTTGACATGGCGCAAAGTGTAAAGGATGTGTTATATAAATTTGCTGATCTTGTAGACGAGGTGCAAGGCTTTAAATACCACGACGGTAGAGCGATTATTGGCTTTGTTGATGGCACTGAAAATCCTGAGGGCGAGGATAGAGACCATTTTGCAAAAGTGGGCGACGAGGATGCTAAATTTAAGGGTGGAAGCTACGTTTTTGTGCAAAAGTACTTCCATAAAATGCAAGAGTGGAACGCCACAAGCGTGAGTGAACAAGAAAAGGTTATAGGTCGCTCAAAGCAGCTTGATATCGAGATGAGCGAGGATGAAAAGCCTAGCAACTCTCACTCAACTGCAGCAAATGTTGGCGACGATAAAAAGGTCGTGCGCGGCAATATGCCATTTACCGAAGGCAGCAAGAGTGGCACCTACTTTATCGCCTATGCGAGTACGTTTTCGACCGTTGAGGAGATGCTTAAAAAGATGTTCATAGGCGAGCCAAAGAGCAACTCAGATAGCTGCTTGACTTTAGTACGCCAGTAACTGGTGCACTCTTTTTTGCGCCGACTATCGATATGCTAAGCGAGTACGAGGGTTAAATTTATAGCGGGGCGAAGCAAAAGCCCCTTTAAATTTATAAGGAAAAAAGATGCCAGAGTGGTTTATCTACGCAGCCCTTTCGGCTATATTTGCTGCACTTACGGCGATCTTTGCAAAACTTGGTGTAAAAGATATTGACAGCGATTTTGCGACATTTATAAGAACGATCGTCGTCATTTTGATGCTTGTTTTGCTTTTAAGCGTGGCTAAAAAATGGCAACCATTAAGCTCACTAAGCCCCAAAAACTGGCTCTTTCTCATATTAAGCGGCATAGCAACTGGGCTTTCGTGGCTTATGTATTTTAAAGCGATGCAAGTTGGCAAGGTCTATCAAGTGGCGCTGGTTGATAAATTTAGCGTTGTGCTGGCTATCATTTTGGCTGTCATCTTTCTTGGTGAGAGGTTAAATTTAAAAGAAATTTTAGCCATTTGCCTTATTATTTCAGGCGTTATTTTATTGATTTTCAAGTAAAAATTTATACTCTATATCTGGCTAAAGACCAAAAAGCAAAACTAGCTTATTTAATGATATTTTGTGATCTAAAATTTATTCAAAAATTTTTAATTGTCAAGATATCTTTATTAATTTTTAAAAAGCATTAAATAGAGGGTAAATTTAATACTAGTTTTAATTCTTTTTCGATAAATTAAAGCGATTTTAACTTTTTAAAGGAGGAAAGATGAAGTCCATAACTTCAAAGATAGCGATGATTATCATCTCATTGCTAGTTATTTCGTTTGCTGCTATTTCAGCAGTCAGCTACTATACAGCGGAAAGTAAGGTAGTAGAGTTGGTCAGCCAGACCCAGGATCAGATTCTAAGTGATATCAAAGCAACCACGGATTCTTTTTTTGAAGATTATTTAGAAGTTGCCAAAAAGTCTGCTTCAGATATAGCACAAATACCAAATAATGATGACTCGTACATGGAAAAAACAAAAATGCAAAAAGAAAGCGTTAGTCATCTAGTTACTGATATTTTTTATGGTCGCGAGAGTGATGGACATTTTTTCCAGTCTGACGGCACTAGAACAACTCCAGCCGATAACTACGATCCTAGAACTAGAGGCTGGTATAAAGCAGCAAAGAGTGCAAATGGTGCTATATATACCGAACCTTACAAAGCTGCCTTGTCTAATGCTTTAGTAATTAGCTTTGCCGCTCCAGTAAATAAAAATGGAAATTTTGATGGTGTTTTGGGGCTTGATTTAAATGTAGATGCTTTAAGTAAAAAAATCCTTGAAATGGGTAAAACAAAATACGGCTATGTTTATCTAATGAATAAAGACGGCCTAATACTAATGCATAACGACCCAAACAACGTCGGTAAAACCGTTCCCGCAAGCAAATATCTAGCCGAGGCGTTTGCAGCTAAAAAATTTGACGAAAACGGGCTAATCCCTTACACCAACTATAAGGGCGAAAACGTAACAGCAAAAGTAATGGCCATAAACGATCAAGGCTGGCTAGCCGTAGCCGCTATCGGAGCAGATACTTTTTCGTCTAATACATTGCCTTTATTAAAAGCTCAAATAATCCTAGCCGTAGCTTTTATAGTCATACTTTCGGCTATCGTATTTGTTCTTCTTAAAAAATCTCTTAGTCCTATTAGAACTATTCAAACTAAGCTTGAAGACGCGTTTAAATTCATCACCTACGAAACCCCTAACGCTCCGGAAAAGCTAGTAGTAACTACGCAGGACGAATTCGGCAGAATGAGCGAATCTATTAACGAAAATATAGAAAAAGTCCTTAACGGCGTTAAAAAAGACAGCGCCTTAATAGAGGAGATGAACGGTATAGCAAATCTCATGATAAAAGGACACATGGGGGCTAAGATTAACTCCGTCCCTAATAATCCGGCTTTAGTTCAGTTAAAAGATCTACTAAATAAATTCTTCGCTTCTATTTCTGAAAATTTAAAAGGAATAGCCGTAGTTTTAGCTTCTTACAACAAAAACGACTACACTCCTAGACTAGAGTTAAAACCCGAGCTTGAAAGCGATCTAAAAGATATGATAGTAGGCCTTCAAAGCGCGGGCGACGCAGTAAGCAATATGCTAAGGGAAAATTTAAAAGAAGCTCAGGTCCTAGAAGAAAAAGCTAAAATCCTAGCAGAATCTATGAGAACTCTAACCGACGGAGCTCATAAGCAAGCCGACTCCATCCAAGAAAGCGCGGCTGCTATAGAAGAGATGAGCAGTTCTATGAACGCCATTAGCCAAAAAGCTAGCGACGTAACAAGACAAAGCGAAGAGATTAAAAATATCATCGTTATTATTAGAGATATAGCTGATCAAACCAACCTACTTGCTCTAAATGCGGCTATCGAGGCAGCACGTGCTGGTGAACACGGCAGAGGATTTGCCGTAGTCGCCGACGAGGTTAGAAAACTAGCAGAGCGAACTCAAAAGTCACTTGGTGAGATCGAAGCTAATGCAAATGTTCTAGCTCAAAGCATCAATGAGATGAGTGAAAGCATCAGAGAGCAAAGCGAAGGTATAAATATGATAAATCAAAGTGTAAGTCAGATCGACAGTATTACAAAACAAAATATTAATATTGTTGGTAAAACAAACGAAATTACTGACCAAATAGACGATATGGCCAAGACGATAGTAGCTGACGTTAGAAAGAATAAATTTTAATCTTAGACCGAATTTAGGGGTTTACTTCCCCTAAATTCTAATTTTATCTCACTTACTTTAACTATCTAAAATGAAAAAATAATTCAAAATTATTATTTAATGTATACATCACTATTTTGTAATTAATATTATTTAATACTATTTAATATAAAAAAATATACAATCGCACCTTAAAAATTTTTGTAAAAGGAAAGTAAATGCGATCAATTGCAAACAAAATATCTTTAATGCTCATACCGGCATTATTCATATCATTCTCACTAATATCTTTAGCCAGCTACAATACAGCTCATGATAAAGCCATTGAGTTAGTAATACAAACTCAAAAGCAAATCTTAAAAGATGTGAAAATCGCACTAAATAGCTTTTTTACTAATAATCAGTATGCTATAGAAAAAATGGCTGAGACTCTTAGTAAGATAAGCGAGAAAAGTGGTGGCTCGATGAATGCTGATGGTATAAATTTAGCTTTATCTCAAGCAAAAGCTATATCTGGAAAAGAGATCACTCTTGTTTATGCTGGATATGAGGATGGGGCTATGTTTAGATCAAATGGGCAAAATAAAGCTGGATATGATCCAAGAGTTAGAGGATGGTATAAACAAGCTAAAGCCGAGAATAAACCAATATATACTGATCCATACATGGCAGCTTCATTAAATGCGATGGTTATAACTTTTGCTGCACCTATTAAAAATATTGGAGTTACGGGCATAGATGCGTCTATTGAGGAATTGAGCAATAATATATCGCAAATCAGTAAGACTGAGTACAGCTATGCTTTTGTTACAGATCAAAATGGCAACGTTATAATGCACCCAAATAAAGAATTAGTCGGTAAACCTCACGAGATCGCTAAAAGCCTGATAAAACAATATAATGAAAAGAAATTTGATGAAAATGGATTAATAGCATATAAAAATACAAAAGGCGAAGATGTCTATGCCTATATGTTAGAGATAAATGATAAAGGTTGGTTGGCAATAACAGCAATGGATCAAAATATCTTTAGCTCGCATACTTTACCTATTTTAAAAGTTCAAATTATTTTAGCCTTTATATTTATAGTTGTCTTGTCTGCATTTGTATATTTCTTGCTAAAAAGATCGCTTAATCCGATTAAAAATATTACAGATGCTTTGGTTAGTTTCTTTAGGTTTTTAAATTTTGAGATAAAAGAGCCAGTTGTTTCAAAGGTGACAACAAAAGATGAATTTGGCGTAATGAGTAAACTAATAAATGATAATATTGCTAAAATTTTTGACAATGCCGATCAAGACTCTAGAGTGGTATCTCAATCTGTTGAGACTGCAAAGGCAATAGAAAATGGAAATTTAAAAGCAAGGATAGTAGATGTTCCAGCTAATCCAAAACTAATTGAATTAAAAGATGTCTTAAATAAAATGCTAGATGTTTTGGAAAAAAGAGTCGGTAGCGATTTAAATATGATCCAAAAAACTTTTAATGATTTTAGAAATTCTGATTTTACTTCAAGAATTTTGGATGCTAAAGGCAATGTCGAACTAGTAACAAACGAGCTTGGCGAAGAGATAGCTAATATGCTTGCATTTAACCTAAAACAAGCACAATTCTTAGAAGAAAAATCCAAAAATTTAGATGCATCAATGAAACAAGTAACTCAAGGTGCTAGCACACAAGCAAATTCTCTCCAGGAAAGTGCTGCTGCGATCGAGCAAATGAGTAGCTCAATGAGTGCAATTAGCCAAAAGACTGTAGATGTTATAAAACAATCTGAAGAGATTAAAAATATCATCGTTATTATTAGAGATATAGCAGATCAAACTAACTTACTTGCCCTAAACGCCGCTATCGAAGCAGCACGTGCTGGTGAGCATGGACGAGGCTTTGCCGTAGTTGCCGACGAGGTGAGAAAACTAGCCGAGCGCACCCAAAAGTCACTTGGCGAGATCGAAACTAATGCAAATATACTTACTCAAAGTATCAATGAGATGAGTGAGAGCATCAGAGAGCAAAGTGAAGGCATAAATATGATAAATCAAAGTGTAAGCCAGATAGATAGCATTACAAAGCAAAATGTTGATATCGTGAGCTCAACGAATGAAATCACTGCCCAAATCGATGAAATGGCTAAGACGATAGTAGCCGATGTTAAAAAGAATAAATTTTAACCTTGCGGCTTGATATTTAAAATTTCATTAATATTTCATCCTCAAAATTTGAGGATGAAAATAACTCCTTTTTATCTCTAATCTTAAAATTATTTTTTGTTTTATAAATATAATAAAGTTTTTAAAAATAATCTAATATTTATAGCTTTATAGTGATATTACTAGTTAAATTTTTATAGATTATGTTTGCTGTAATGTAATGAAAATTATTAGAATTTATCCTTGTAATTATTGATATTTCAGTAAGGATATAAAATTTTTAATAATACTTTATGTTACTTTTTTACTCAAATATTTAAAAACAATTTTACTTTGTTTTCTTTAGCTTTTTGATAACTACTCTAAAATTTTTAAATTTTATTAAATAGTATTTTCTTTTAAAATCGTACTTTGTGAGAAAATTAATATTTTTATGTAGAAAAATATTTACATTTTTAGCTTAAGTTTTTTGAAATTTTTGTAAATGTAAATCAGTTGTAAATAAGTTTTACAAGGTTAATATCAATTAAATTTGTTTTAAATCTTTAAAGGAGAAAGAATGAATCGACGAGAATTCATAAAAAGTGCTGCAGCTAGTGCTGCTTGCGTTAGTGCTGGTATAGCCGTACCAAGCTCGCTAAGTGCAGCAAGCGAAGCCGAAAAAGGCTGGCGCTGGGATAAAGCCGCTTGTAGGTTTTGTGGGACAGGCTGTGGTATCATGGTCGCTACAAAAGAAGGCAAGATAGTAGCTGTAAAAGGTGACCCAGAAGCGCCAGTAAACCGTGGTCTAAACTGTATCAAAGGCTACTTTAATGCTAAGATCATGTACGGCGAGGATAGGATCACTCATCCGCTTTTGCGTGTAAATGAAAAAGGCGAATTTGATAAAAAAGGTAAATTTAAGCAAGTAAGCTGGAAGCAAGCATTTGATGTTATGGAGGCTCAGTTTAGAAAAGCGTATGATGAACTAGGCCCTCACGGTATCGGAGTTTTAGGTTCTGGTCAATATACTATTCCAGAAGGTTACGCTGCCATTAAGCTTATAAAAGGTGGTTTTAGAAGCAACAGTATTGATCCAAACGCAAGACACTGTATGGCAAGTGCGGTCGTTGGCTTCATGCAAACATTTGGTATAGACGAGCCATCAGGCTGTTTTGATGACATTGAGCTTACAGATACTATTGTAGCTTGGGGCGCAAACATGGCTGAGATGCACCCAATCCTTTGGGCGCGTGTAAGCGATAGAAAGCTTAGTGATCCTGATAAAGTAAAGGTAGTAAATTTAAGTACATATTCAACTAGAACTTCAAACCTAGCTGACATCGAGATCATTTTTGCTCCATCATCTGACCTTGCTATCTGGAACTACATTGCTCGTGAGATAGTTTATAACCACCCAGAGATGATTGATGAAGAATTTGTTAAAAAACACTGTGTATTTACAACCGGTCCAGCCGATATCGGATATGGTCTTCGCACAGACATTAATCATAAAAAATATGCTCCAAGTGAGCTAGACACTGCTGCTACTGAGAAGTCAAAGGTACTAAGTGAGGCTGAGGGTGTTACACTCGCATATCTTGGACTAAAAGCTGGCGATACACTAGAAAATAAAAATGCTGCAAAAGCTGGCGCACATTGGCAAATAACATTTGAAGAGTTTAAAAAAGCTCTTGATCCTTACACACTTGACTTTACTGCAAAGGTAGCCAAGGGCGATCCAAACGAAGATATAGAAGAATTTAAGAAAAAACTAAAAGCACTTGCTGATCTTTATATAGAGAAAAACCGCAAAGTTGTTAGTTTCTGGACGATGGGCTTTAACCAACACCAACGTGGTACATGGGTAAATGAGCAAGCTTATATGGTTCACTTCTTGCTTGGTAAACAAGCACTTCCGGGCTCAGGAGCGTTTTCTTTAACTGGTCAACCAAGTGCGTGCGGTACAGCAAGAGAGGTTGGAACATTTGTTCACCGCTTGCCAGCTGACATGGTTATTGATAATCCAAAACATAGAGAGATAACTGAAAAAATTTGGAAACTTCCTGCCGGAACACTAAGTGGTGTACTCGCTTCTCACTACGTAAAAATGATGCGTGATCTTGAAGATGGTAAGGTTAAATTTATCTGGGTTCAAGTAAACAACCCATGGCAAAATACTGCAAATGCAAACCACTGGATCAAAGCGGCTCGTGAGATGGATAACTTCATCGTTGTAAGTGATCCTTATCCAGGAATTTCTGCAAAAGTAGCCGACCTTATTCTTCCAACTGCGATGATCTATGAAAAATGGGGTGCTTACGGTAACGCTGAGAGAAGAACGCAACACTGGAGACAGCAAGTACTTCCTGTTGGTGAAGCGATGCCTGATATTTGGCAAATGATGGAGTTTAGTAAGCGCTTTAAGCTAAAAGATGTTTGGGGTGAGAAAAAAGTAAATGACAAAGTTACACTTCCAAACGTGCTCGATGCTGCAAAAGCTATGGGATATAGTGAAGAAGATACGCTATTTGATGTACTTTTTGCTAACGAAGAGGCTAAGAAATTTAGTGCAAACGATCCTATTATGGAAAACTATGACAATACAGAAGTATTTGGCGATAGCAGAAAAGTGATAGGTTCAGATGGCAAAGAATTTAAAGGATATGGATTTTTCGTTCACAAATATCTTTGGGAAGAGTATAGAAAATTTGGCGTTGGACATGGTCACGACCTAGCCGACTTTGACACATATCATAAGGTAAGAGGTCTTAGATGGCCGGTAGTTGATGGTAAAGAGACTCAGTGGAGATTTAACACTAAATTTGACCCATATGCTAAAAAAGCTGCTCCAAATGAGAAATTTGCATTCTATGGTAACAAAAATGCAGCACTTCCAACAGGAGATCTAAAAGGCGTTACAAATAAAGATAAAGCATCTCTTGCAAATAAAGCAAAAATTTTCTTCCGCCCTTATATGGATCCATGCGAGATGCCAAGCAAAGAGTATCCATTCTGGCTATGTACTGGTCGTGTTCTAGAGCACTGGCACTCAGGCACTATGACTATGCGTGTTCCTGAGCTTTACAGGGCTGTTCCAGAGGCACTTTGCTATATGCACGAAGATGATGCTAAAAAACTTGGCGTAATGCAAAACGAGATCGTTTGGGTTGAATCACGTCGTGGCAAGGTAAAAGCAAGAGTCGATCTAAAAGGTAGAAATAAGCCGCCAGTAGGTCTTATCTATGTGCCTTGGTTTGATGAAAACGTATTTATCAATAAAGTAACACTAGACGCTACTTGCCCACTCTCAAAAGAGACTGACTATAAAAAGTGTGCGGTTAAAATTTACAAAGCATAGGTGAGCGATATGGGATTTTCAAGTAGGCGAGAGGCTTTAAAATTTGGAGCAAAAGTAGCGCTTTTAGCTCTTGGCGGAGGCTTTGTTTGGTCGCTTAGTGCCAAAGCTTCGCCACTTATGCTTCTTAGGCCTCCTGGTGCAAAAGAAGAGAAGCAATTTTTACAAAGCTGCATTAGGTGTGGGCTTTGCGTAGAGGCTTGTCCATTTGATACGCTAAAGCTTTCATCGCTAGAAGATGGCATAAGCATTGGAACGCCTTATTTTGAGCCTAGAAAAATTCCTTGCTACATGTGTGAAAATATCCCTTGTGTGCCAGCCTGTCCGACTGGAGCTTTGGACGTAAATTTAGTAAGCACAAAAGGTAAGCTTGACATAAATAAGGCCAAAATGGGTGTTGCGGTGGTCGATATGAAAAACTGCGTGGCATACTGGGGCATACAGTGCGATGCTTGTTACAGGGCTTGTCCTCTTTTGGACAAAGCCTTGTATCTTGAATATCGCCGTAACGAAAGGACGCAAAAGCATGCCTTTTTGCTTCCAGTGGTCGATAGCGACATTTGCACCGGATGTGGTTTATGTGAGCGAGCCTGTATCACTAAAAAAGCAGCCATTACCGTGCTAAACCGTGACGCTGTGCTTGGCAAAGTAGGCGATAACTACGTCAAAGGCTGGATCAAAGAAGATGAAAGACGCATAGACGATGCAGACAGCAAAATAAAGCTTGACATTAAAAAAGCGACTGATTATCTAAATGGTGGTGAGCTATGAAATTTTTAATCTTAAGACGAATAACTCAAATTTCTATCCTAGCACTATTTATCCTAGGAAATTTTTATGGAGTTAAGATACTTAGCGGAAATTTAAGCTCATCTTTGCTTTTTGGAAAAATTCCACTAAGCGATCCATTTGCTTTGGTTCAAATTTTACTTGCAAGCTTTAGTGCCGGCATAAATGCAATTATTGGAGCTGGCATTATCTTTGCATTTTACGCGCTAGTTGCTCCAAGAGCGTTTTGTTCGTGGATATGCCCAATAAATTTACTAACAGATATCGCTTTTAAATTAAGAGAAAAATTTGGCTTTAAGGGCGAAAAAGTCTTAAATGTGAGTAAAAATTTACGTTATTACTTGCTGGCTCTTGCTCTTATATTAAGCCTTGCTTTATCTTACCCGGTATTTGAGAGCGTTAGCTATATTGGCATTATTCAGCGTGGCATTATTTACGGCTCGGCTAGTGCTTTAGGTATAGCGGTTGCGATCATTGCTTTTGATATGTTTGTGTTAAAGCGTGGCATTTGCTCGCATGTTTGTCCGCTTGGTGCCTTTTATGCCATCATCTCAAAATTTGCCCTAATTAGAGTAAAACATGATGCCCAGGCTTGCACAAAATGTATGAAATGCAAGCTTATTTGTCCAGAGATGCAAGTGCTTGACATGATCGGTAAAGAGAGCCGTGCGGTAAGCTCAAGCGAGTGCATAAGCTGTGGCAGGTGCATTGATGTTTGTGGAGACGGGGCATTGAAATTTAGTATTAGAAATTTAAGGAGAGAAAAATGAAAATAAAAATAATGATGCTTGGAGGATTGTGTGCTGCGTTTTTTGCGGCATGTACTTTTAATAATCCAAGTATTAGTGATTCGCAAATCGGCTTTAGAAATATCGATTTGCTAGACGATAAAGACGTTGTATTAAAAGATGTGAACTACACAAAAGAGCCAGCTGGTATGTCAAAGAAATTTGATAGGTCTTTTGAAAATGCACCACCATTTATCCCACACGATACTGAGGGTTTAGTACCTATCACAAAAGATATGAATATGTGCGTAACCTGCCATATGCCTGAGTTTGCGAAAGATAGTGGAGCAACACCGATACCATCATCTCACTTTTATGATATCAGAAACAAAAAAGATCTTGCAGGCAAGCTTGATGATGAAAGATATAACTGCACAACATGCCACGTTGAGCAACAAAATGGCGTAACGCAGCTTGTTGGCAATAAATTTAAGCCTGATTTTAGAGATAAAAACGGCACTCATAAGTCAAACTTGCTAGATGTTTTAAACGATGGTGTTAAATAATGCAAAGCAGGCGAGAGCTTTTTAGTAAAATTTTGGGGGCAAAATCTGCTCCCAAATTTATAACTCCGCCATTTTTTAGCGGAGAGTTTGACTGCGATGGATGCGATGCTAGCTGCGTAAATGCTTGTGAAAAAGAGCTTCTTAGCTTTGAAAATGAAAGGGTAGTTTTTAAAGTTAAAAAGCTGGGCTGTGACTTTTGCGAAGAGTGCGCAAAGGCTTGTGAGAGTCTTGGTAAGAAGACATTAAGCCTAAGCTCACCAAAGAGTATAAACGCAAAAGTTAGTATCGATGTTTCTAGCTGTCTAGCATGGAACGATACGATCTGCTACAACTGCCTTGATGCTTGCAAATTTAAAGCAGTCGAATTTCTTGGCGTTTTTCGTCCTATTGTTAATCAAACTGCGTAAATTGCGGTGAGTGCTTTGATGTTTGCTTTAAAAATTCACTTCAAATGGAGGCCTTATGAGAGCTTTGTTTTTTATTTTTTGTCTATTAAATTTTATTTTTGCAAGCGAGATCACCACTCCATACAAGCAAATAGAAGCTAGTGCAAATGTGCTAAACACAACGCTAATAAATGGCAAACTCTTTATCGCGACTGATGGAGGGACGGTTGAAATTTATGATCCTAAAGAGTCTAAATTTGAAGAGATCATTAAGATGGATGATATAAAAACCTACGTTAGTGATCATGAAAGACCAAAAATTCTAAACGTTGATGAGTTAAATGGCAAGATACTTATCCTAAGTGAGGGTGACTATGCTACAAAGGTGCTTTATATAAGAGAAAATGGGCAGATGAAAAGCATAAAAATACCAAATCAAGCGATAAAAAAGGCATTATTTTTAGACGATGAGCATATTGCACTTGCTTCAATCAGCAATGAAATTTACTTTTTGAACTTAAAAAGTGGTGAAATTTATGATAGCTTTAAAATTTCAATTGCAATGCTCTCAGATATGGAGATAAATGAAGATAGAAGCACGCTGGCTATCGCTTGCGAGAGCGGGAAAGTCTATTTTTATAATATAAAAGCTAAAAAAATGGATCAAATTTTAGACATTCATACAGACAATATCTATGACATCTCATATAAAAATGGTGTCATGATCAGTGGAGGTACCGACAGGATCGTGGGGATATTCTCAGCTGGAAGCCTAAAAAAGATAAATACCGGCTTTTTGGTCTATGGCGTCGGCCTTAGCGATGATGGAAGAGTGGCGGCTTATATGAGTGATGAGATGAGTGATGTGAATTTAGTTGATAGTGTGAGCCTAGAGAAGATAGCGATGTTAAAAACCGGACAAAGCACTATAAATAGTATAGTTTTTATAGGAGATAACGAGGTTATAACTTCTGCCTATGAGAAAAAAATTTTATTTTGGAGAGTTAGATGAATATTTCAAGTCTGATAGTCTATACAGATAATAAAAATGAGAGCGTCAAAGCCGAAATAAGCAAACTAAAAGAGTGCGAGATCATAGCTGATGCAGATGATAGGATCGTAGTTGTTGTTAGCTCAAATGGTATCGAGGATGAGATAAGAAATTTTAAAGTCATAGAAGCTATCAGTGGCGTAGTTAGCGTTGCAATGGTTTATAGTTATCAAGAAGATGCCGAAGAAAATAGACAAAAACTAGAAGAAAGCGGCAAAATAAGTGAAATTTTAATGAACGATAATGTAAAAGCTGAAGATATTGCATATGGCGGCAGTGTACACTATAAGGTTAAGTAATAAAAAGGGTTAAAGCTCTTTGGCTCTTTTTAGAAATTTTTATTTTTAGCTCTATAAATTTTTAAATCCTCTTTGTTTGATTCTTGGCAAGTAGACAAAAATAATTTTAATTTCTACTAATCCAGATAGGCTACTAGAATTTTATAACTTTTAAGGCCTATCTTTAATTAGATTTAAAAGATTCTCTGCAATGTTTTCATTTGTTAGATTTGAAATTTCTTTGTAGAAATTTCCAGCTTTATCGATTAGGTATATCGATGAGCTATGTGCGACCGAATATCCCATGGCGGAGTTTTCAAGACGTACTTTTTGAAATTTTACGCCGTAGTTTTTCGCCACTTCTTTTAAAGCATTTAGTTTTAGCCCATCGGCATCTTTGTAGAAATTTTTTGCCATCAGTGTTAAATTTTCAGGAGTGTCGCGTTCAGGATCAAGTGTAATAAAAAGCAACTCAAAGTCATCTCTTTTTAGCTTGTTTAGTTCATCGCCAATCAAAGAGAGCGCAGTAGGGCAGACATCGGGGCAAAAAAGATAACCAAAATATATAACTTTGTACTTTCCGTCATAGTTTTTAAGACTTACTTCACCATTTTGTGAAAGTGCCTTAAAATCATACTTGTTTGGCTTTATTAGCAAAAGTGCAACACCTATACAAATTAAGATTATTATTAAGCCCCAAAATGCCTTTTTCATCGTTACCCTCTATAATTTTAGATCAAGATCTACAAAAAAACCAGTTTCTTTTTCGTCATCAAGCACTTTAAATCGATATCTCATAAGCTCGACAACACAAGCACTTAGCACTACTTGAGCAGTTAAGTTATCGCCTCTTGGCTCAAGTCTTGCTTTGATTGATCCCATATTCATATTTATGCCATCTATCTCAAGACTAGGATTTTTTAGCCCTAAATTTTTACCGTTAATGATTTTAAAGCTAAAAGGCCTCATGGCATAAATAGGTCTTGGTGAGATATCTATTTTTAGCCTTACGCCTTTAAATTCTATCTCACAAGATTTATTGTTTAGATCACATTTTAAAGGATCTAGCGATGTGTTTACATCGGCAAATTCAGGTGGATCTTCCTTGCTTGTTGTCATAAGCTTATAGCCTATCGAACAAGCACCTAGAACAATAAAGATAAATGAAAAAATAATTATGATTTTTTTCATTATTTAAAGTTTTTAGTTACTCCGATATTATCAAGCTTTATGCTCTCGCCATTACTAAATTTTAGCTCTAAATCAACTTTATCACCATCTTTTAATGGCTTATTTAGATCCATAAGCATAATGTGTAGACCGCCAGGAGCTAGTTTTGTTTCGCCATTTTTTGGGATCACTGCATCTTCGATTTGAACCATAGCCATCATGCCATCATTCATTTTGTGTGTATGAATTTCTGTACTTTTGCAAACGCTTGAGTGAGCACCAATAAGCTTTACATCAGAATTTGAAGCATTTTTTATATCCATAAAAATTGCACTATTGTTTGTGCCAGGTTTTGTATCTCTAGCTCTAACATTTTCTAGGCTGATATCAGCCGCCATAAGAGCAGAAGCTGCAAGCATCGCACCAAAAACGATTTTTTTCATATTTTTCCTTTGTGATAAAATTAATAATGGTTTTCACATTATACATTTAGAACTACTTAATTTACCTTTAAAATCTAAAAATATAAATTTTTTAGGATATAATTACGGACTAAATTTTACTTTTTGGGATATTTCACTTGAAAAAAATTATATTTTTCTTCATCGCGTTATCGCCTTGTCTTTTTGCCCAAAATTACGAAGAAATTTACTTAAAAAATGGCTCTGCTGCTGTTATTGATGCCATCGAAAAAAATATTTTAAGTAAGGATTACTGGCTAAAAAAGCTTGAAGGCAAGGATGTAAGATATGGGTATTATGACAATGAGATACTTCTAAGTGTAGTTGATAAAACTAAAAAGAAGCTTGAAGTAATCTCTTATAATGGCGGCATTACAAAAAAGCTTTTTAGCTCAAGTGTTATAGTTGGCAAAAATGGCGATAAGCTTCTTGAAGGCGATCTAAAAACACCGGTTGGAGTGTATCAGCTTACACGTAGATTTACGCCAAATGATAGATATCTTGGCCCACTTGCATTTTCGCTTTCATATCCAAATTTGCTTGATAAACTTGCAAAGCGAAATGGCGGTGGCATTTGGATACATGGCTATCCACTTGATGGTCAAAGGACAGATGAGCTAAAAACAAAAGGCTGCGTGGCTATGCAAAATGATACTTTGATGAAATTTGATGATGTGGTGGATCACAAAAAAACACTTGCATTTATCTACGAAGATAAGCGTCCAGAAGCTAGTGCAAAAGATATTGCAGTGATCATTTCTGGACTTTTGGGCTGGAAAAAGACATGGAGCGAGAGCGACATTGAAAACTATCTTAAATTTTACGATAAAAACTTTGAGCGATACGATGGTATGAGCTTGGAAAAATTTAAAAGTATGAAGCGGGCTATTTTTTCTAAAAAAGAGAAAAAACGTATTAGTTTTTCAAATTTTCTCATCACGCCTTATCCAAATCTTAAAAACGATAGGCTTTTTCGTGTGAGTTTTTATGAGGATTATGTTTCAGATACACATAAATTTGCTGGGCAAAAGACACTTTATGTAAAGCTTTATAACGATGATATGAAAATTTTTATAGAGGAGTAAAAGTGGAAAAATCTCAAGAAGTAAAAGAAAAAATCGAGAAAATTTTAGAGGCAAGAGCTGCTTTTTTTGCTGAGCTTGATCGCCAAGTTCCAAAGAAAAATGGCACTGATGTTTTTGATTTTAGCAAAGTAAAAGAGGCTGATCTGAAAGAAATTTACGCTAAATTTTATGCATTTGACTATAACGTAAGAAAACTTTTACCGGATGTTTATGCTGCTTTTAATGTGAATTTTAATGTCTGAAATACGCCTGAATAAAGCTTCATATATCCATAACCTCACTCAAATTTGTGCTAAAGCCGGTGGCAAAGAGAAAGTAATAATTGTATTAAAAGACAATGCTTATGGCCATGGCGCAAGGCTTATTGCAAATGAAGCTAAAAAATTTGGCATAGAAATTTGTGCTGTAAAAAGTGAGTTTGAAGCAGATGAAATTTCTGACATATTTGAAAATATTCTCATTCTCTCACATATCCCAACCGGAAATGAAAGTAGTAAATTTATTTATGCGATAAATGATATAGAGGCACTTTTAAAGATAAAAGATGGCTCAAAAATCAACCTTGCAATTGACACTGGTATGCATAGAAATGGGCTTGATATAAGCGAGCTTGATTGTGCGTTTGAAATTTTAACAAGAAGGAATTTAGAGCTTCTTGGAGCTTATACGCATTTTCGTGCAAGTGATGAGCTAAATGCTGATTATTTTGTGCAAAGGGAAAATTTTAGGGCTGCAAAAGAGAAAATTTTGGCTCTTTGCGATGAGTTTGGTATAAAAAAACCGATCTTTCACTCTCACAACTCAGCTGCGCTTGAAAGAGCAAGCAAAATCGATGATGATATGGTGCGTGTTGGCATCGCTCAGTATGGATACACTCAGTTTGGTGATAGTTTGGACTTAAAGCCAGTACTTTCACTATGGGCAAGAAGAGTTAGCAAGCGTATTTTAAAAAGTGGTCAAAGTGTTGGATATGGTGCTAAATTTAGCGCAAAAGAAGATATAAATGTAGCCACTTATGATCTTGGATATGGCGATGGATTGCTAAGATACAACGGACTTGGCGAGCTAAGACTTGCAAATGGCGAGCTAGTACTTGGTAAAATTTCGATGGATAGCTTTAGCTGTAAAGATAGTGGTGAGTGGGTCTGTGTGCTTGAGAATGCAAATATTTGGGCAAAATTTTTTAATACGATAAGTTATGACATTTTAGTAAAGCTCTCGCCAAACATCACTAGGAAATTTATATAAAGGAAATATGTGAAAAAGATCGTTTTATTAGCTCTTGCTAGCCTTGCTTTTGGCGTACAAGAGAGCGAGTTTAAAATTTATGAGCAGATATTAAATCAGCTTGATACTAAGCAGATCCCAGTCTTTGTCGTCCAAACTGCAAAGCCAAATTTACCAAGCAGGGTCGATGAGATGATTACGCTAAAAGATGTGAGTAGTAGCGGGCTAAACATACATGGCGAGTTTGTCTTAAACGAGACTAAGACAAAGAGGATAAAAGGCTACAACAAAGCTCAAATTTTAGCTTTAAAAGATGAGTTTTATAAAAATGGAAAAGATGCGCTTTGTAACTCAGGTATGGCTAGAGCTGTGCTAAATCGTGGCATCACACTAAGTGGTAGCTATGGCTTTGAGGGTAGGCATTTTTTTGATATAAATTTGGATAAAAGCAGTTGCGAATAGTCCTTTTTTTACTATTTTTTTGCTCGCTTGCCCTGGCTCTTACGCCAGATATGGCAGCGAAAAATCACGCAACTTACTACAAAAAAAAGCTCCCATTTATCTGTACGCCAACACTGACACTTAATGATATCTTAAATGTAGGTGATACGCTCATCTATAGATATGCTGTCAAACACGCAAGAAAACAAGAAATCAAAAGGCTTGAAGAGAAAGAGCTTTTAGCATTTATCGAAGCTATCAAAAAAGAGAATCTGCGAACTGCTTGCAAAGATAAAGAAATTTTAAATATGCTAAGTATCGGTGTTACCTTGGATGAGCTTTTCTATTCAGAAAATGGTGAGCTGATTTTTGAGTACACTATAGAAGATCGTGACTGCAAGAAAGTGCAGTGAAATTTGGGGCTACAATTCAGTTTTTGATTATAAAATTTTGATCTTTTTGCAAAATTTAAAATTCCATTTACTCATAAGAATCGACTACTGATTTTAAGCTTCGAAAAGTTTGCCACTAAAATCAGAGCCTAAATTACTCACTCATGAAATTTAAAATTTTTGTAAATTTATAAATTTAAAGCCAAAAAAGATGGTAAAAAGAAGAAATTTAGCCCAAATTTTACTAGAACTAAATTTTCTACATGCCTCTTTTTATCTCTTGCTCAAGTTTTTCAAGCTCAGCAATCCTATCGCTAGTGCTTGGGTGCGTTCTAAAAAGTACGCCAAGCTTGTTAGTTAGCGAGCCAAATGGATTTACGATAAACATATGAGCACTTTGTTCGCTTGCATTTTGCATGATGTAAGAATTTGAGTAGCTCTCAAGCTTTCTTATAGCGCTTGCAAGCCACTCTGGATGTCCTGTTAGGTAGGCAGCACCCTTGTCTGCCTTGTACTCGCGCTCTCTTGAGATCGCCATTTGTATGATTGTGGCGGCTATTGGCATGAGTATAGCAAGTGCTAGCATAACGATGGCATTACCGCCACCTCTTCTTGAACCGCCACTCTGCCCAGCAATACCACCAACCTTAGCAAAATTTGCAAGCATCGCGATAGCTCCAGCTAGTATGGCAGCGATTGAACCAGTTAGGATGTCGTAGTGCCTTACGTGGCTTAGCTCGTGAGCTAGTACGCCCTCGATCTCGTTTTCATTTAAAATTTTTAAAAGCCCCTCGGTTACTGCAACGGCTGCATGGCTTGGGTTTCTGCCCGTGGCAAAGGCATTTGGTACCTCTTCTGGGATGATGTAAATTTTTGGCATAGGCAAATTCGCCTTTTGTGTGAGGCGTGAGACGATCTCGTAAAGGCCGTGAGCGTTGCTCTCATCGACTGGGATGGCGTTATATCTTTTTAGCACGAGCTTGTCGCTGAAAAAGTAAGAAAATAAGTTCATGCCAGCCGCCATCAAAAAGGCGATCATCATGCCATGCTCACCTCCAATATATCCGCCAACAGCGATAAAAATTAGCATTAAAGTAACCATTAAAAAAGCGGTTTTAAAAATTTCCATTTCTTTCCTTATTCTTTTATAGCGCTTGACAAGACCGCAGCATCGATGTTAAATTTTGCAAGCTGTGCTAGCTCGCTTTCATCTTTTATCAAAACAGCTATAAGTGCGTCAAATAGATAACTCTCAGCAATCTTTGCTAGATCTTTTGCAGTGTCAATATCGGCAATAATAAATTTTGCTCCAGCCGCGTTTGCGACGATAGCTTCGTTTATGTCATTTGCGATGATGCTAAAGCTTGCTCCAACTTCTAGCGCCCTTTTTATGAAATTTCTATCAAATTTAAAGAGATTTTGCCTACCGTTTGAAATTTCATCTTCGCTTTTGCAAAGAAATAGTGGCTCAAATTTGATCAGTTCATCGCCTAAAATTTTCATCTCTCACCCTTTATGCACTCTTTGCAGATGTATTTTCCGTCTCTTAGCACCATTTGATCGATGTCGCTAAAGACACCGCATTTGCTGCACTCTTCGAAGTTGCTGCTGCTTATCTTGTCGCTTTTTTTTCTATTTTTAAAAAAAATGATGTAAATCGCAACCAAAATCGCTACAAAAAGCAAGTATTTCAACGTATCTCCCCTTGATTTTTGAGATTAAAAAATATGTAGTTTCTGTTTTTTTCATTATAAATTTGCGCGTTGATGCCTGAAATTTCATCCATGACGCTTGAGCCTTTGTAGATGAGAAATTTAGTGCTCTCATCATAAATCCCTCGCAAATTTTTATAAGCTCTTTTGTCTTGCTAAGTGCCCTTGAGGTGATGAGATCAGCCGTAAATTTATCTGCAAGCTCGATCTTTTGGCTATGAACTTCTAAATTTTCTATGTCAAGCTCGATCTTAGCGTAGCTTAGAAATGATGACTTTTTGGCTATCGGCTCAAAAAGGTGCCACTTCGTTTGAGGTATCGCAAGCGCTAAAAATATCGCTGGAAAGCCAGCTCCGCTACCAACATCGATCGCAGTTTTAGCACTTAGATCAAAAATTTCAAGCGGCTTTATGCTATCAAGCACCTGCTCGCTTATGTCTTTATAATTGCTTAAGCTATGAACTTTGTTAAATTTAGCAAAAATTTGAGCGTAAGCCTTTACTTTTTCGTCAAATTCAGCTGGCAAACAAAGCTCATTTTTCATCACAAGATGTGTCCCATTTGCTCTTTTTTGACCTTTAAGTAGCCTTCATTAAATTTATTTGGCTTGATGACGATAGGCACGCGTTTTACGATCTTTACTGAGCTTAGTCCGTGAAGTTTTAATGGGTTATTTGTGAGCAAATTTACCTCTTTTATGCCGTAGTAATTTAGGATAAAATCAACCACTTCGTATGTCCTCTCATCAGCCTTAAAACCTAGCTGGTGATTGGCTTCTATCGTGTCAAGGCCCTTATCTTGGAGGCTATAAGCATTTATCTTGTTTAAAAGCCCGATATTTCTGCCCTCTTGACGAAGATAGATGACCATGCCACCATTTTCTTCAATATACTTTAGGCTCGCTTCAAGCTGGTCACGGCAGTCACATTTTAGGCTTCCGATCGCATCGCCAGTTAGGCATTCGGAGTGAATTCTAATGTTTACGACTTCATTTAGTGGTTCTTTGAAGATAGCTAAATGTTCTTTAGCTCCTTCTTTGAAGGCTTGAACCTTGTAAGCCCCAAATCTTGAAGGCAGATTTGCTACATTTGAAATTTCTATTTTCATTTTAAATTTACTCCAACTATGCTAAACTAGCTAAAAATCAAGCATTTTAACAAAGAAAAGGCAAAAATATGTTTAAACGTTTTAGAAGATTGAGAATAAATCCAGCCCTAAGAGATATGATAAGAGAGACGAGCCTTAGCGTAAATGACTTTATTTATCCACTGTTTGTAGTCGAGGGCAAAGGCGTTAAAAACGAGATCGCTTCGATGCCAGGCGTCTATCAAATGAGTATCGATGAAATTTTAAAAGAGTGTGAAGAGATAGTAAATTTAGGCATAAAATCGATCATTTTATTTGGCATACCAAGCCTAAAAGATAGCGTTGGTAGCGACGCACTAAGTAATGACGGCATCATCGCAACTGCGCTTCGTGCCATAAAAGATAAATTCCCAAATTTAGTAGTCGTCACCGATCTTTGCTTTTGCGAATATACAGACCATGGCCACTGCGGCATAATTGACCACGTGCATAACACCATCGACAACGACGCAACGCTTGAAATTTCAGCCAAGCAAGCCTTGATACACGCTCAAAATGGCGCCGACATGATCGCGCCAAGTGGCATGATGGACGGCATCATCGCAACGCTAAGAGAGACACTTGATAGCAATGGCTTTGAAAATTTACCAGTGATGGCATACTCAACCAAATTTGCTTCAGCCTACTACGGGCCATTTCGTGACGTAGCGCAAAGTGCACCAAGCTTTGGCGATAGAAAGAGCTACCAAATGGACAGTGCAAACCGCTTGGAGGCGATCAACGAGAGCTTGCAAGACGAGGCTCAGGGTGCTGATATCTTGATGGTAAAGCCAGCACTTGCCTATCTTGACGTCATTAGAGAGCTTAGAAATTTAACCCTTCTTCCGATCTGTGTATATAACGTAAGTGGCGAGTATGCACTGCTAAAAGCTGGTGCAAAAGCTGGCATCATCGACTATGATCGCGTTATGATGGAGACGCTCGTTGGCTTTAAAAGAGCAGGAGCAAATTTAATAATCTCATACCACGCAAAAGAAGCAGCTAAAATTTTAAGGGGCTAAGATGAGGCATTTTTTGACGCTAAATGACTTTAGTAAAGATGAAATTTTACAGATGATAAATTTAGCTCGAAAGATAAAAAAAGAGGCGAAAGCTAGAGAATTTAAGCCATACCTTAAGGACCAAAAGCTTGCGATGATATTTGAAAAAAGCTCAACTAGAACTAGAGTGAGCTTTGATGTGGGCATGCATGAGCTTGGCGGGTATGCGCTATTTTTAAGTAAAAATGATATACAAATAGGACGCGGCGAGCCAATCCGTGACACTGCTAGAGTGATAAGCAGGATGTGCGACATGGCTATGCTAAGGGTCGATAAGCATGAAACGCTAGAAGAATTTGCTAAATTTTCAAGCGTGCCAGTTATAAATGGCTTAAGTGATAAATTTCACCCAGTGCAGCTTATGGCGGATTATCTCACGATGCTAGAATTTAGCGCAGGAGAGAAGGTCGCGTACGTAGGAGATGGCAACAACATGACTCACTCGTGGCTCATGCTAGCAAGTAAGCTAGGACTTGAGCTAAGAGTTGCCACACCAAAAGGCTACGAGGCGGACGCTGAAATTTTAAAGATAGCCGAGAAAAACGCAAAAATTTCAGGTGCGAAAATTTTTATCACAAATGATATAAAAGAAGCGGTAAATGGTACCGATGTAGTGACTACGGATACTTGGGTATCGATGGGTCAAGAGGCCGAGAAAGAAAAGAGGTTAAAAGACTTTGCTGGATACTGCGTGGATGAAAATCTGATGAGCTTAGCTAAAAAAGACGCGATATTTTTGCACTGCTTGCCAGCTTATAGGGGCTACGAGGTGAGCGAGGCGATTTTTGAGAAGCACGCAGATGAAATTTTTAGCGAGGCTGAAAACAGACTTCATGCCCAAAAAGGCGTGATGGTCTGGCTGGATGAGAGAAGAAGATGAGCAAAGAGAAAAATATATATGATGAGATAGATGAGATCGGCAATAACCTTGGGCTGAGTAGCCCTGAAAAAACGATCTTTGAGATAGTTTCAACCAAAAATCCAAATGAGCATATTTTAAATTTAAAAAGTGGCTCTTGGGACTCAAAAGAGCCGTGGTTTGGTATTGATGAAAATCAAAATTTACACACGGTAATCTCTGTAAAATCGCTTTCAGCTTTGATCGAGGCCTTAAAAGAGTCTCAAAAAGAAAATTTTGATCTAAGGCTTGAAAAGACGATCTGGCAAAACATTCCGGTTGATTTTAGCGATGTTTGGGTGGTTGCTATGGATGAGATCAAAAAGATCGCAAGCGATAAAAAAAGTAGACAATTTAATATTGATCTTGACAAACTGGTAAAAAATATCAAAAAAGAGCACCCAAATTTATTTGTAGACATAAAAGAGGTGATTCAAATGGCAAGGAGTAGGGCAGATGATTGATTTTAGTGCTTATGTGAAGTATTCAAGGCCAGGGCCAAGATATACGAGCTATCCGACAGCACCAGAGTTTGGCGATAAATTTAGCTATGAAGCTTATATAAAAGAGCTTGAAAATCGTGATCTAAATCGACCGCTTTCGCTTTATTTGCACCTGCCATTTTGCAGGAGTGCTTGTTATTTTTGTGGCTGTAATGTCATTTACACGAGCAAAGAGGACCGCAAAGAGAAATATATAAGATATATAGAAAAAGAGCTTGAAATTTTAGCTCGCTACCTGGACACCAGCTCCGAGGTCTTACAGATGCACTTTGGCGGCGGCACACCAACATTTTATAATGCCGCTCAGCTTGATGAGATCATAAAACTAATCAAATCTAAATTTAAAAATTTCTCAAAGGAGGCTGAGATAAGCTGTGAGATAGATCCGAGATTTTTAACAAACGAGCAGCTTGATGTGCTCATATCTCATGGCTTTAACCGCATAAGCTACGGCGTACAAGACTTTGATGAAAAGGTGCAAAAAGAAATTCATAGAATTCAGCCCTATGAGATCACCCAAAATGCTGTAAAAATGGCTAGAGAGAAGGGCATAAAATCAATCAATATGGACCTGATCTACGGTCTTCCATATCAAAGTCTAGATAGCTTTAAAAAGACGCTTGAGCTAGCCCTCACACTTGATCCTGATAGGCTTGCAGTCTTTAACTACGCTCATGTGCCATGGATAAAAAAATCAATGCGTAAATTTGATGAAACCACATTGCCAAATCCAGAAGTAAAGCTTGAAATTTTAAAATTTACAGCTGAGTTTTTAACTAAAAATGGCTACAAAATGATAGGTATGGATCACTTCGCAAAGCCAAATGATGAGCTTTTTGGTGCTCTTGCAAATGGTACTTTGCATAGAAATTTTCAAGGTTATACGACAAAGGGTGGCGCTGATCTTATTGGTGTAGGCGTGACAAGTATCGGTGAGTGCAAAAGGCACTACGCACAAAATCATAAAGACATGGATGAGTATGAAAAGGCGATCGATAGTGGAAAATTGCCATATGCAAAGGGAATTTATCTAAACGATGAAGATCTACTTAGAAAGAGTGTGATTATGAACTTAATGAGTAATTTTGGGCTTGATATTAAAGCCATCGAGAATGAATTTCATATAAATTTCTTTGAACACTTTAAGGATGAGCTTGAGGAGCTTAAAAATTTAAGCGAATTTGTCAATGTTACAGCAGATAAAATTAGTGTAAATGAAACTGGAACACTAATAATACGCAATATTGCAATGTGTTTTGATGAATATCTAAAGAAAATTCCTGAGAATTTAAGGCGTTTTTCTAAAACTATATAAAAATTATTTTTTTGTCATAAGATATTTAAAATGCATTTAATATTTCTTGGTGTATAATTCGTATCAAAATTTAAGTATAGACTTAATAATAAAAATAAGGTAAAAGGATCTTAGTTATGAAAAAGATGTTAGCAATTAGTGCTTTGGCAGCAACTGTACTGTCAGCTCAAGATGTTCCTTATAGGATTTTTCTAGCTTCATTTGCACAAGATGATAATCAGGCTATAATCGACAGTGCTATTAATAAAGTTAATAGTAAAATTTCTGATAGTAGGCTGACCACAGGTATCTATGAGGTTGGTGGACGAAAATTTTTATATATTGACACAACTCCAGTCTCTGAGGATGAAGCTAATAGTCTATTAGTTAAAGTTCAAAACGAATCAGGCTATAAAGATGCTTTAATGAGAGCAAAAGCACCTGTGGCTGATACTCAAGTAACAAAAAAATCTAATATAGAACAAGCTATATCAACTGAAGTAAAACCAGTAGCACAAGTTGATGATGGAGTTTTGACTTTAGATCAAGTTATAAAGACTATTTTAAATGAAAATCCAAGTTTAAAAGCTACAGAATTTAACTATCTACAAGTTGGTAAAGATCTAAAAATAGCAAAAAATGCCTATTATCCAACACTTGACGCTGCTGCTAGAGTTGGATATGAGAAAAAACGCCTTGATGATGGAGTTTCTACAAGAAGAGGAGATGGAAGAATTTCTGGCACATCTCTAACCTTAGTTGAAAATTTATACAATGGTGGTGCTGATAAAAATAGAATAAATTCTCAAAGCGCAAGGCTTGATTCAGCTGCTTATTCAGTAGCACAAGCTGCAGATAGACTTACATTAAATGCTGCAAATGCTTACTTACAAGTTCTTCAAACTAAGAGAATTTTAGACATCGAAGAAGAAAACGTAAAGAGTCATGAGGAAATTTATAGCCAAATTAAAGATAGAGCAAGATCAGGTTATGGCGTAGCTTCCGAAGAGAGACAAGCTGGATCGCGCTATACTCTAGCTCAATCAAACTATACAGCCGCTAAAAATAACTATGAAGATGCACTTTCTACATTTGAGAAATTATATGGAAAAAAAGTTGCAGCTAAAAATTTAGTAATGCCTGAGTTTAGCCTTCCTTTGCCTAGCACAAAAGAAGCTGTTTATAACAAAGCAATTCTTTGCAATCCGTCACTTTTGGTTCAAAAATCAAATATTGCTATGGCAGAATCAGTTGTAAAAGAGAAAAATGCGCCATTCTTGCCAAAACTAGATCTTGTTGTATCTGGCGCGTATGATCATTCAAATGTTTTATATGACAATTATGAAGAACAAACATTTGACGCACTTTTAAGACTAAACTATAACCTTTACAATAAAGGCAATGATAAACTAGATAAAGAAAAAAGCCAGCTTGCTGTTCAACAAGAGCAACAAACTTTGGATAATCTTGTAAGAGAGCTTAAAGAATCTTTGGAATTTTCATGGCAAAATTATGTTCTTAACCAAGAAAAAATGGGATATCTAAATCAACACGTTGAATATGCTAAAGCTACACTTGATGCTTATCAGGATGAATTTAGAATCGGTCGTCGTGATCTTATAAACTTGCTTGATGCTGAAAATGAATATAACTCTGCATTAAAAGAGATTGCTACAACTGAGACAGCACTATCTTATGCGAAATACAGACTATTAGATAATATGGGAATGATCTCAGATAGCTTTGAACCAGGTTTTGCCAAGAGATACATTCAAGGTGCTTGCAGCATTCAAAACGATTTAAGATAAAAATGTAAAAGTAATGACCATGAGGGTCAAGACAAATTTTTGGACGCTTATTGTAAGCGTCCTTTTTATTATTAGCAAGTGCTATTGGAGATTTTATAAAATCAACAACTATAGCAAAGGTAGCTAAAATTTATGGAGAAGATGCAAGAAGAAGAGCCTCTGCTCTAAATTCTTTAATGACTTCATTGCAAGATGCAACTGAACAAGAGAAATTAATAAAAGTAAATGACTTTTTTAACTCTTTTAGATGGGTTGATGATATGCAGCTTTGGCACAAAAAGGATTATTGGGCTACTAGAATGGAATTTATAGGAAAAGGTGCTGGTGACTGCGAAGACTACGTTATCGCAAAATATTTTACACTAAAGCAGCTAGGAATTCCAACTCAAAAATTATACTTCACATATGTTAAAGCCTTAAGATACAATCAAGCTCATATGGTTTTAGCATACTACGATACACCAAAATCTATTCCATTAATTTTAGATAACATAAATGGTAAAATAAAAATCGCAACTCAAAGAACAGACCTTGTTCCGGTTTATAGTTTTAATGGTGATTCGCTATACTTGGCAAAACAAGAAGGTCTTGGTCAAGCAATACCAGGTGGAAATAAAAAACAAAATCCTAAGTGGATGGAACTAATAGATAGGATAGGAAAAGAGGATTTATGACGCTATTTAAACAAATTATGATCGCCGTGATAACTTTTGGTATCATGATTTTTATGGCTGTTGGCTACTTAAATTTTAAGAGCCTAAATGGATATATTAATGACCAGCTTGGTGAAAACGCAAGACATACAGCAAATTCGCTTGGACTTGCTTTAAAGCCTATTATTGATCCAGATGACATGTCCTTGGCTCAAACAATGATAAATTCTATGTTTGACAGTGGCAGATACAAGCTTATCAAGCTTGAAGATGTCGATGGTAAGGTTCTTATTGAAAATTCTCAACAAACTGTTGTTAAAGATATTCCCGAGTGGTTTTACAAAATAGCCAAGTTCGAAGCGCCAATAGCAGATAGCGAGATTATGACTGGCTGGGCAAAATTTGGCACGCTTTATGTTCAAGGTAGCACCGCACTTGCCTACAATGAGCTTTATACTAACTCAAAAAATATTTTTAATTTTCTTCTTCTAATGATAATTGTCACTCTTGTGGTGGCATATTTTGCTCTAAAAGCTATTTTTAGACCGCTTATGAAGGTTCAAGATCAGGCTGAGGCCATACTTGATAATAAATTTATTATTCAAAAAAGAATTCCATTTACAGCCGATCTTAAAAAAATGGTTCTAGCTATGAACTCTATGGTTAGTAAGGTAAAAGACATTTTTGAGAGAGAGGCGGCCACACTCAGTAAATATCAAGAGCTTTTATATAAAGATACAATGAGCGGTGCTAATAACAGAAGATTTTTTCAAACTAAATTTAGTGAGTATCTAGCAAGTGAAGAATATTCAAGTGGTGTTACTCTACTTGTTAGTTTTAAAGATCTAATAAATTTAAAAAGTACGCTTGGTTTTGAAAAATGGCAAAGCGTTATAATGAAAATAGCTCAAATTTTACAAGAGAAATCAATTCATAATGATAAAAATGCGATTGTTGCAAGGCTTAACGATAATGATTTCATTGTACTTTCGTATGGTAGAAATTCGTCAAATTTCTTGGCTCTATGTGATGAAATTATGAACGAGTTTAAAAAGCTTTATGCAAATTTTGCACTAAATGATAGCGAGTATCCAGTAAATGCTGCGATAGTTGAGTATTCACCAAATTCTGATATCAAGACACTTCTTACTTCAGCCGACGTTACATTGGCTAGCTCAAGACTTGCTGGAAGCTTTACGTATAAGGTATTTAATGAAAATCAAAATGCTTTAGTGATTGGTAAAGAGAAGTATAAAGAGCTTATTTTTGACTCAATAAAAGAAGATGAATTTAAATTTGCAGCTCAAAAAGTGATTGATCTTAATTCAAATTTTGAGCAGTATGAGCTTTATTTGAGGCTTGTTGATAAAGATGGCGTATGGCGTATGGCCTCATATTTCATGCCGATGGTAAATGAGTTAAATTTAGGCGCGATGCTTGATCTTCATATCTTAAATAGGGTAGCTAGAATTTTACCGGAGAATATCTTACCAAGTGGCAACTTGGCCATAAATTTGGGCAAAGAGATATTAAACTCAGATGAAAATTTTTCAAAACTCGAAGCTACACTTAAAAAGATAAGTCAGATTTCGAAATATAAAAACTATATAGAAATTCCAAATAAAGACGATATTAGCATAGAAAGTATAGTTAAGCTTACTAAAAAATTAAAAGAACTTGGCTTTGGATTTGGTTTTGACCACTTCGAGCTTAACGCAAAAGGTATTGAGAAACTAAAAGAATTTAACCCTGATTATGTAAAAATTCAGTCAAATGTTTTGATTGACTTCTTAAGTGATAAGTCAGGAGTAAACACAAAACAATCACTTGATGTTGTTTTAAGTTCAAAAGACATCATTTTGATTGCAATCGGCGTTGAAGGCGAAGAGCAGAAGAAAAAGTTAATCGATCTTGGCATTAAAAATATGCAAGGAATTTATATAGATGAAATTAAGAACATTGGATGATAGATGCATAGTGATAAGATAAAAGATGAACTGCTTCAATGTTTGGTTATTTTTACCAAGCTTCATAATAATCCATACAGTGCCGATGCTTTAACTATTGGCTTGCCAGTAAAAGATGGCGATGAGATTGAGCTTTTTTCACTTAAAAGCTCAAGATCTTTATTTTCTCGTGCTGCTTCTCGTGCTGGTTTTGCTTCTACCCTTGTAAGAAAAGATCTTGAGCAAATCTCTCCTTTAGTTTTACCTTGCATTTTAATGCTTAGAGGCAAAAAAGCTTGCATCTTGCAATCTTTTAGTAAAGATAAAAAGACAGCAAATATCATAACGCCAGAACTTTCAACTGGTACTAGCACGATAGAAATAAGTAAATTAAAAGAAGAATATTTAGGCTATGCATACTATCTAAAGCGCGAGTTTGTTCCAGAGGATACTAGCTCAACAAAGCTAATTGATGCGGGCAATGACCACTGGTTTTGGGGAACTCTAAAACGTTCAAAAAAGATTTATTTTGATGTTGTTCTTGCAAGTTTTATTATAAATTTATTTGTTCTTGCTAGTCCGCTTTTTACGATGAACGTATATGACCGTGTCGTGCCAAATAATGCGGTTGAGACACTTTGGGTCTTGGCACTTGGTGTAAGTGTAGTTTATGGCATAGATCTTTTTTTAAAATTTGTAAGATCATATTTTCTTGAGATTGCTGGCAAAAAGAGTGACATCATAATGAGCTCTATTTTATTTGAGCGCGTTATGGATATGAAATTTAGCAATAAACCAAAATCTGTTGGCTCATTCGCTAGTAATCTAAAAGAGTTTGATACGGTTAGAAATTTCTTCTCGTCAGCCTCATTGGCAGCCATTGTCGATCTTCCATTTGCGATCATTTTCTTGATAGTTACTTATTTTATAGGAAGCTATATCGTACTCGTGCCAATTGTTATTATGATAGCTATTTTGTGTTATACATTTTTTATAAAAGATCCACTTCAAAATGCTATTAAGAGTACATTTGAGGCTTCGGCTATAAAAAATGGAATTTTGATAGAGAGTCTTAGTAGTCTTGAGACCATCAAAACTCTTGGTGCTAGCGGACATATACAGTGGAACTGGGAAGAGGCAACCGGTGAAATAGCAAATAGAAGCATTAAATCAAAAATTATCACAACTTCGATAACCACTGTTACATCTTTTTTAGTGCAATTAAATACTATTGCCATCATTGTTCTTGGCGTCTATATGATACAAGATACGCATCTTACAATGGGTGGTCTTATCGCTGCGGTTATGCTTAGCTCTCGTGCTATCGCTCCTATGGGACAGGTGGCTTCACTAGCTGCAAATTTTGAGCAGACAAAAACAGCCTATCAAAGTCTTAGTAAGATTATGCAAATGCCTGTTGAAAGGCCAGAAGGTAAAAAATTTGTTAGAAGAAATTCTTTTGATGGAAAGATCGAGTTTAAAAATGTAAGTTTTACATATCCAGATACCACAAAAGGTTCGCTTGATAGGATAAATTTTGTTATTCAGCCAGGTGAAAAAGTTGGCATTATAGGCAAAAATGGCTCCGGAAAAACTACTTTACAAAAGCTCATTTTGGGACTTTACTCACCAACCGAAGGCTCAGTACTAATCGATGGTATTGATATTAATCAAATCGATCCAGCCGATCTTAGGCGAAACATCGGCTACGTTCCGCAAGATGTTGTGCTTTTTAAAGGAACGGTTAGAGAAAATATTGTTCAAAAAGCACCATATGTTGATGATATTCAGATTATAAAAGCAGCTAAAGTAAGCGGAGTTGATGAATATGTAAATGCTCATCCGCTTGGATTTGACATGCCAGTTTTTGAAAGAGGCGATGGCATAAGTGGTGGGCAGCGTCAAAGCATAGCTGTGGCTAGGGCATTTTTGCTAGATAGTCCTATTATTTTGCTTGATGAGCCAACAAATTCTCTTGATAATACAGTTGAAAATAAGTTAAAAATAAATTTAAAGACAAATACAGCAAATAAAACGATGCTGCTTGTTACACATAGGATGTCGATGCTAGATCTTGTTGATAGACTTATAGTTATGGACAATGGCAAAATTTTATTGGACGGACCAAGAGATGAAGTTTTAGCAAGACTTAGTGGGAAGTGATCATGCAAGAAGATATCAAGAATAAACAAAATGAAAATCCAAAAAATGAAAAAAGATTAATTTCTGAAAATAACATAAAAGAACAAGAGGAAGCTAGTAATAAAATTTTAAATAGTGTAGATGACATAAAGTCTAATCTTCAAACAAAAAATTATGATGCTTATGATTTGAAATTTATGTCAAGTCTTTCAGAAGCGGTTTTGGCAAAGGCTCCATCGACTTCAAAAAAGATACTTTATGCAGTTAGTATAACTGTATTTTGGCTTCTTGTTTGGGCCTCTTGGGCACAAATAGATGAGATCACAAGAGGCAGTGGTAAAATCATCCCGTCTGGAAAAAACCAAGCGATACAAAATCTTGAAGGCGGTATAGTCGATCAAATTTTTGTAAAAGAGGGTGACGAAGTCAAGAAAGATCAAATTCTAATAAGGCTAGATAATAAAAATTTTACGAGTAGTTATGGCGAGTCAAAACTAAGACTTGATGAACTTCAAGCAAAATTTATGAGACTTGATGCTGAGGCAAATGATCAGGAATTCGACTACGACGAAGCTAGAGATGCGAACAATAGTAAAGCCATAAGATATGAGCTAAGTTTGCATAATTCAAATATTGATCACTTAAATGAGCAAATAGGAATTTTAACAGAGCAAATTCATCAACGCCAGAGTGAATTAGTCGAACTAAAAAATAAAATTTCTCAAACTCAAAATAGCTATAATCTTGTTCTAAAAGAAAAGGCCATTATGGAGCCAATCTTTAAAAAAGGTCTTGTTAGTGAGGTTGAATACATCCAGCTTCAAAGACGTGTAAATGATCTAAGAGGCGAGCTCGATGCTGCTGTTCTTGCTGTGCCAAGAGTTGAATCAACTATAAAAGAAGCGAAAAATAAGATCGAAGAAGCAAAACTTGCTTTTAAAAACAATGCAAAAAAAGAGCTAAATGAAGTTTCAGCAGAGATCGCAAGGATAAATGAATCACAAATCAGTCTAAGCGATAGAGTAGAAAGAACATATGTAAGATCTCCAGTAAATGGTATCGTCAGCAAGATGATGGTTCATACAGTATCAGGAGTTATCAAGCCTGGTGAAAATATTGCCGAGATCGTTCCTCTTGAGGATAAATTGGTTGCTGAAGTAAAAGTAAAACCGGCTGATGTTGCATTTTTGAGGCCTGGGCTTGATACGATGGTTAAATTTACGGCCTATGATTTTAGTATTTACGGTGGTTTAAAAGGCAAAGTAACGCAGATTAGTGCCGATACGGAGACTAATGAAAAAACTGGCGAGAGCTATTATTTGGTCAGGATAGAAACTGAGAAAAATTATCTTGGTAGCGAAAAAAAACCGCTTAGAATAAAAGTTGGTATGATAGTCTCAGCTGATATCATTACCGGTAAAAAGACAATACTTGATTATTTATTAAAGCCTATTTTAAAGGCAAAGCAAAATGCCTTAACGGAGAGGTAATGGGCAAAATCGCTTTTTATGATAAGAAATTTGGTGAATATGAGATCGAAAAATTTCAAAATTTACAAAATTTCTATCTCATAAAAGATGATCATTGCTGCGATATAGTTAATGATGAAATTGAACGATTTAAATTTAGTGATTGTGAAATAGAATTTTTACAATTAGTAGATGTTGCTAGTAGACATAAAAAGCTATTTGAAAATCTAAAAATTTATGATGATATAGTAAGAAGTATTAAAATTTTAATAAAAGGCTATGACCAGAGTTTGGATAAATTTGACTTTGATCCTGGAATTTTAAATTTAAATACTCCTTATAAATATGCTATATCACAAGATTTTTTTGAAATGACTATTTTTTTAGAAGAAAAATCCTCAGTGGTTACTAAATTTTTCTCATCAATAGATTACAAGATACGCAAAAACGGCGAAAGTCGTCACGTAGAATTTTTTATAAATAATAAAAAAATTTATGAAAGAATCATATAAATAATCCAAGGAAAGGTAATGCAAGTTATTTTATTTACACAAAATAGTGCATTAAACAATATTTGGAGAAGCTATTTTACTGGCAATAGCGATGTAAAATTTATACATAATAGAAAAGAGTTTTTTTCTCATATAAATGATGATGTTGATATTATAGGCATTGATATTGATGTTTTTAAAGATAATATTGATGATGTTATAAAAAATATAATTGAAAAATCACCAAATATAAAAATACTCATACTCTCAAATAGGCCAACGATAAACGAAGGCAAGCATCTGCTTACGCTTGGAGTCAAGGGCTATGCAAATTCTCACATGAGAAAGACACACTTTGAAGATGCTTTTGAGGCTATTTTTAATGGAAATATATGGCTTTACCAAGAATTTGTTCAGGCAATGATTAGTGAGCTAACCGGCTCATATATTAATAGTGAAAGTGAAAAGGCAGATAAAAGGACTGACCTCTCTGAGCTTAGTTTAAGGGAAAGAGAAATTGCAGATTTGATCTATCAGGGTCTAACAAATAATGAAATTTCAGAAAAAACAGGCATTACACTAAGAACAGTCAAAGCACATACAAGCTCGATTTATAGTAAGCTAAATGTAAAGGATAGAATAGGGCTTGTGCTTTTAATGAAGCAGCTTGACGCATAAAATCTTGATTTATTTTTGTGAGAAATTTAAGACTCTTCTTTAAAAACTATTAAATTTTTATACATGTGCCCATAAAGAAATACATACACAACTTTTACTGGCTGAAGAATAAAATAAATATAAAATTTTCAAATAAAAAATGATTTGCTAAAATCTTAAATAAAAAAATTCTAGCAAATTTATTAATAGCCGAGATAAGAAATCAAAAACTTTAGTCTTCCAAATCGATATCTACTTTTTCAACATTTGTTATGATGTCTTTTGTATTTTTTTCGATATCATGTTTATTTTTTTCAATAAGTGATCTATTTTGTCCAATCAAATCCCTATTTTCTTTAATGCCATCGCTATTTTGTTCAATTAATTTGCTAAGAGTTGATATTCTTTTCTCATAACGTATCATTAGAAAATAAATTACGTAAATTAGCAATAAAATTATCGCCCAAGGTAAAAATTGCATATTAAGTCCTTATATATTTTTTGTAATTATAGAAATTTTAGCTTTTAAAAAAAATAAAACCATAAAAATTATACATATTTCATAAATACTTAATGGTGCATTACGGATTTAAATGTAGTAAAAATTTGTATTCTTAAATGGCTGTATTTTATGATTTTAATTTTTATGAAAATTTTTTAAATTCCCCTTGACTTTTACCTTGTTTTGATATATAATTGCCACTTCACAAAATAGGTGCTGGTGTAGCTCAGTTGGTAGAGCTACTGCCTTGTAAGCAGTGGGTCGGCGGTTCAAGTCCGTTCACCAGCTCCATTTTTGTAACAGTGTTTGACCAGAAAATACCAAAATAGTTTATTAATGTTTAAGGTGAGATACTCAAGAGGCCAACGAGGGCAGACTGTAAATCTGCTGACTATGTCTTCCGTGGTTCGAATCCACGTCTCACCACCATTGTTATGCGGGAGTAGCTCAGTTGGCTAGAGCATCAGCCTTCCAAGCTGAGGGTCGCGGGTTCGAGCCCCGTTTCCCGCTCCAAAATTTGGGAAAATAAACTGGGAGCTGTATCTAGATTTTACTAAACACAGTTATTCCTTACTTTATTTTCAAAATTTTTAGTTGTTTGTATTATTTAATTGGAATCATCTCTGCCAAGCGTTTTTCGCTCATATGGCTCAGAGGTAGAGCACTTCCTTGGTAAGGAAGAGGTCGCGGGTTCAAGTCCCGCTATGAGCTCCACTGGTTAATATGATTTTATTATGATTATACAAATTTGGTAAGAAAAAAGACATATATCACATACGGAGGAAAAGATGGCTAAAGAAAAATTTTCACGTAACAAGCCGCACGTAAACATAGGTACTATTGGTCACGTAGATCATGGTAAAACTACATTAACAGCTGCAATATCTGCTGTTCTTTCACGCAAAGGACTTGCTGAGCTAAAAGATTATGATAATATTGATAATGCTCCAGAAGAAAAAGAGCGTGGTATTACAATTGCTACTTCACATATTGAGTACGAGACAGAGAAACGCCACTATGCCCACGTTGACTGCCCTGGTCACGCCGACTATGTAAAAAATATGATTACAGGTGCTGCGCAAATGGATGGAGCTATTCTGGTTGTTTCTGCAGCTGATGGCCCAATGCCACAAACTAGAGAGCATATTTTGTTATCACGCCAAGTCGGTGTTCCATACATTGTTGTTTTCATGAACAAAGCTGATATGGTTGATGATGCTGAGCTACTTGAATTGGTTGAAATGGAAATCCGCGAATTGCTTAATGAGTATAATTTCCCGGGTGATGATACACCTATTGTTTCTGGGTCAGCGCTTAAAGCTCTTGAAGAAGCAAAAGCTGGTCAAGATGGTGAATGGTCGGCAAAAATTATGGAATTAATGGACGCAGTTGATAGCTATATCCCAACTCCAGTTCGTGCAACAGATAAAGACCTTCTTATGCCAATAGAAGATGTTTTTTCGATTTCAGGTCGTGGTACAGTTGTAACTGGTAGAATCGAAAAAGGTGTTATAAAAGTTGGTGACACAATTGAGATTGTTGGTATTAAGCCAACTCAAACAACAACAGTTACTGGTGTTGAAATGTTTAGAAAAGAGATGGATCAAGGTGAAGCTGGTGATAATGTTGGCGTTCTTCTCCGTGGTACTAAGAAAGAGGATGTTGAGCGTGGTATGGTTCTTTGCAAGCCTAAATCAATTACCCCTCATACAAAATTTGAAGGCGAAGTCTATATCTTGACAAAAGAAGAAGGTGGTCGCCATACTCCTTTCTTTAATAACTATAGACCACAATTCTACGTAAGAACAACTGATGTTACTGGTTCAATTACGCTTCCAGAAGGAACAGAGATGGTTATGCCAGGTGATAATGTGAGAATTTCTGTTGAATTGATTGCTCCAGTAGCACTTGAGGAAGGCACTCGTTTCGCTATCCGTGAAGGTGGTAGGACTGTTGGTTCAGGTGTTGTTTCAAAAATACTTGGTTAATTTATAAAAATTTGTCAAAGGGAGGATATCCCTTTGATATCTTAATAAGGACTTATATGAGAATTAAAATTGGTTTAAAATGCTCCGAAAGTGGTGATATAAATTATACAACAACTAAAAATAGTAAAACTACTACGGATAAAGTTGAACTTAAAAAGTATTGCCCAAGATTAAAAAAACATACTATTCATAAAGAAGTTAAATTAAAAAGTTAATTAAGAAGCTATTAGGGCAATAGCTCCAACGGTAGAGCGCTGGATTCCAAATCCAATGGTTGGGGGTTCGAATCCCTCTTGCCCTGCCACGACTAAGGTTAAGATTATGGAAAAAATTATAAACTATATTAGGCTTTCTAAATTGGAAATAATGAAGGTTATCTATCCTACAAAAGAACAAATTAGAAATGCTTTTTTTGCAGTTTTTATCGTAGTTGCTGTTGTATCACTTTTTTTAGCTCTTGTTGATGTTATTATGTCCTTTGTTTTATCTAAAGTTATATGATATAAGGAAAGAAGTAATGTCACATAAATGGTATGCTATACAGACTTACGCTGGAAGCGAAATGGCAGTAAAAAGAGGAATTGAAAATTTAGTAAAAGATCATGGAATAGAAGATCAACTAAAAGAAATTATAGTTCCTACAGAAGACGTAATAGAAATAAAAAATGGTAAGCAAAAAATCAACGAAAGAACTCTTTATCCAGGTTATGCTTTTGCGTGCTTAGATCTTGATACGGCTCTTTGGCACAGGATTCAGTCTTTACCAAAAGTTGGACGTTTTATTGGTGAGGCCAAAAAACCTACGCCATTATCTGAAAAAGATATAAATACTATTTTGGAAAAAGTTCAAAAAAGGGCTGCACCAAAACCTAAGATATTCTTTGAGGATGGTGAGAGTGTTCGTATAACAGAAGGTCCTTTTGCTAACTTTACAGGTATTGTTGAAGAATATGACATGATACATGGCAAACTTAGACTCAATGTTTCTATTTTTGGTAGAAGTACCCCTGTTGATATTTTGTATTCACAAGTTGAGAAGATAATTTAAGGAGCAAGAAATGGCTAAAAAAGTTATAGGTGAAATAAAATTACAAATTGCTGCAACAAAAGCAAATCCTAGTCCACCAGTTGGTCCAGCTCTTGGACAAAAAGGTGTTAATATTATGGAATTTTGTAAAGCCTTTAATGAAAGAACAAAAGAGATGGTTGGGTTTAATATTCCAGTTGTTATAACTGTTTATGCTGATAAAAGTTTTACATTTATCACAAAACAGCCTCCTGCTACAGATCTTATTAAAAAGGCTGCAGGTATAACAAAAGGAACTGATAATCCTTTAAAAAATAAAGTAGGCAAATTGACAAAAGCTCAAGTTCTAGAAATAGTTGAGAAAAAACTTGTTGATTTAAATACAAACGATAAAGAGCAAGCAGCCAAGATTATTGCTGGTTCAGCTCGCTCAATGGGTGTCGAAGTAGTAGACTAAAGCCTTTACCGTCAGGTTGATTAGCAAAAGACGGAAGCAATATATATGCGGAGAAATTTATGGGAAAAACTAGTAAGAGATTTCAAGATTTGCTCAAAAAAGTAGAGCAAGATAAAATTTATAACCTTAGTGAGGCTATTGATACAGTTAAAACTCTGGCTTCTGCTAAATTTAATGAAACAGTTGAGATTGCATTAAAATTAAATGTTGATCCAAGACATGCTGATCAAATGGTTCGTGGTTCAGTTGTTTTGCCGGCTGGTACAGGTAAAACTGTAAGAGTTGCTGTTATTGCAAAAGATGCTAAAGCTGATGAGGCAAAAGTAGCTGGTGCTGATATTGTTGGTGCAGATGATTTGGTTGAAGATATTCAAAAAGGTATAATGAATTTTGATGTTCTTATAGCTACTCCAAATTTAATGGGCCTTGTAGGTAAGGTCGGTAGAATTTTGGGACCAAAAGGATTAATGCCAAATCCAAAAACTGGTACAGTTACAATGGATGTTGCACAAGCAGTTAATAATGCAAAAAGTGGTCAAGTAAATTTCCGTGTTGATAAGCAAGGAAATATACATGCAGGCCTTGGTAAAGTTAATTTTACTAAAGAACAATTAAATGAAAATATTTCAACATTTATTAAAGCGATCAATAAGCATAAGCCTGCAACTGCAAAGGGTAGATATGTTAAAAATGCTTCGTTGTCTTTGACAATGAGCCCATCTATAGCTCTTGATACTCAAGAAGTTATGGACTTAAAATAAAACTAAAAATTAAAATTTATATCTTAGATTGGAGATAGCCGAGGCCATTGGGCTTAATTGATTCGACCCGCTCTGCTTGAAATTACCGGTCGGAAAGGAGAAAAAGTGACACGTAACGAAAAAACTGAAGTTGTTGCAAAATTAGAGAGTGAATTTAAAACTGCTGAAGCTATTATAGTTTGTGACTATCGTGGTCTTTCAGTAAAGAAACTTGAAGTTTTAAGAAATTCTGCTAAAGAACAAAATGTAAAAGTTCAGGTTATTAAAAATACTCTTGCAAATATTGCTCTTAAAAATTCTGATAAAGTCGGGATGGAACTCAAAGATACAAATATCTATCTTTGGAGTGAAGATCAATTAGCAGTAACTAAAGTAGCCGCAAAATTTGAAGAGTCTAATGCTGATCTTTTCAAAATAAAAACAGCTTATATTGATGGCGAAGTTGCTAGTGTTGATAAAGTTAAAGCTCTATCTAAAATGCCTAGCCGTGATGAGCTTATTGCGATGCTTTTACAAGTTTGGAATGCACCAATTCAAAATTTCACAATTGGTTTGAATGCGCTTAAAGAGAAAAAAGAACAATCAGCTTAATTTAAATTAAAAAAATAATAAGGATTAAAAATGGCAATTACTAAAGAAGATGTATTAGAGTTTATATCTAATCTTTCTGTACTTGAACTTAGTGAACTTGTAAAAGAGTTCGAAGAGAAATTTGGTGTTAGCGCAGCTCCTGTAATGGTAGCTGGTGGTGCTGTTGCAGCAGGCGGTGCAGTAGCTGCAGCAGAGGAAAAAACAGAATTTAACATTGTCTTGGTTGATTCTGGCGATAAGAAAATTAATGTTATTAAAGTTGTTAGAGCGCTTACTGGTCTTGGTCTTAAAGAAGCTAAAGACGCAGTTGAGGGAACACCATCTGTTCTTAAAGAAGGTGTTAGCAAAGATGAGGCTGAGGCAGCTAAAAAAGAGCTTGAAGAAGCTGGTGCTAAGGTTGAACTTAAATAATTTTTTATTATTTGAGCTTAATATTTCAAGAGAGGGCACAGGCTCTCTCTTTTTTAAATTTTAGATGCCTTGTTAAAAGGCTATACTTTTCTTTCAAAATTACCACGAGGTAGATGCAATGTTAAATAGCTTATACTCAGGAAATCGTCTTAGGGTTGACTTCTCTAATGTCGTTAAAGAGATAGACGTTCCGAACCTACTACAACTACAAAAAAAGAGCTTTGATAATTTTTTAAATCTAAATAACAATCAAACAGAAAGCGGTATAGAAAAAGTTTTCAAATCAATCTTTCCAATACATGATCCGCAAAATCGTTTGACTTTAGAATATGTTGGCTCAGAAATTGGAAAACCAAAATATACGATCAGAGAGTGTATAGAAAGAGGTCTTACATACTCTGTAAATTTAAAGATGAAAATACGTCTTATCGTTCATGAGAAAGATGATAAGACAGGTGATAAAGTCGGTGTTAAAGATATAAAAGAACAAGAAATTTTTATACGCGAAATTCCACTAATGACTGATAGAATTTCATTTATTATAAATGGTGTTGAGCGTGTTGTTGTAAATCAACTCCATAGAAGCCCAGGTGTTATTTTTAAACAAGAAGAGAGCGCGACTGTTGCAAATAAATTAATTTATACAGCTCAAATAATACCTGATCGTGGTTCTTGGCTACATTTCGAATATGACACAAAAGATATTTTATATGTTAGGATAAATAAACGTAGAAAAGTACCAGTAACTATATTATTTAGGGCGCTTGGATATAAAAAACAAGACATTATTAAGTTGTTTTATCCGATACAAAATTTAATTATTAAAAATAACAAATTCTTAACTCTTTTTAATCCTGAAGATTATTTGGGAAGAGTTGAATATGATATAAAAAATGAAGATGGAGAAATTCTTCACCAAGCAGGCAAGCGTCTAACGAAGAAAAAAGCTGATAAGTTGATCGAGGATGGTGTAAAATTTGTTGAATACCCAGTTGAAGCACTTATTGGTAGATATTTGGCAAATCCTGTAATAAATATAGAGAGTGGAGAAATTTTATATGATACACTATCTGCTCTTGACGAGAATAAACTTGCAAAAATTTTAGCTGAGCATGAAAGTATTGAGATTATAAATAACTCTGCTGCTGGTGTTGATGATGCAATTATAAATTCTTTCATAGCTGACAACGATATGCTTAAGGTTTTAAAACAAACTGAGGGCGTGGATGATGAAAATGATCTTGCGGCTATTAGAATTTATAAGGTTATGAGACCAGGAGAGCCAGTTGTAAAAGAGGCTGCAAAGAGTTTTGTAAATGATATGCTATTTAACCCTGAGAGATACGATTTAACAAAAGTTGGTCGTATGAAAATGAACCATAAGCTCTCTCTTGATGTGCCAGAATACGTTACTTTACTAACAAGTGAAGATATCATAAAAACTGCAAAATATCTTATAAAGGTTAAAAACGGACAAGGTCACATTGATGATCGCGACCACCTTGGTAACCGCCGTATAAGGTCAATCGGTGAGCTACTCGCTAGCGAACTTCACCTTGGTTTTGTAAAGATGCAAAAGGCAATCCGCGACAAATTTACAAGCTTAAGCAATAATACTGAAGAGATTATGCCATATGACCTCATTAATCCAAAAATGATCACAGCTACAATTATGGAATTTTTCACAGGTGGACAGTTAAGCCAGTTTATGGATCAGACAAACCCACTTAGCGAAGTTACTCACAAGCGCCGTCTATCTGCGCTTGGCGAGGGTGGCTTAGTAAAAGAGCGTGCTGGCTTTGAGGTGCGTGACGTTCACCCAACCCACTACGGCAGAATTTGTCCAGTTGAGACTCCAGAAGGTCAAAATATTGGTCTTATCAATACACTTTCAACCTATGCAAAAGTAAATGACCTTGGCTTTGTTGAAGCACCTTACAAAAAAGTTGTAGATGGCAAAGTGACTGATGAGATAGTTTATTTAACCGCAACTCAAGAAGAGGGCAATGTTATAGCTCCAGCATCAACTAAACTTGATGAAAATGGACACATCGTTGAGGACTTGATTGAGGTTAGAAAAGATGGCGAGATGATGCTTGCCCGTAGAGAAGATGTTACTTTGATCGACCTTTGTTCTGGTATGATAGCTGGTGTTGCGGCTTCACTTATTCCATTCCTAGAGCATGATGATGCTAACCGTGCTCTCATGGGTTCAAACATGCAACGTCAGGCAGTGCCACTACTTCGCTCAACTGCTCCTATTGTTGGAACAGGTATGGAAAGTGTTATCGCAAGAGATGCATGGGAAAGCGTAAAAGCAAAACGTAGTGGTGTGGTTGAAAAGGTTGATAATAAAAATATATTCATTTTAGGCGAAGACGAAGCTGGTCCATATATCGATCACTACTCTTTGGAGAAAAATTTAAGAACAAACCAAAATACGACTTTTTCTCAACATCCGACAGTTAAAAAAGGTGATGAGATCGTTGCTGGTCAAATAATCGCTGACGGCCCAAGCATGGAAAAAGGCGAGCTAGCTATCGGTAAAAATGCACTAATTGCATTTATGCCTTGGAATGGCTATAACTACGAGGACGCGATCGTTATTAGTGAAAAAATGATACGTGAGGACGCCTTTACGAGCGTTCATATTTATGAAAAAGAGATCGAGGCTCGTGAGTTAAAAGACGGGGTTGAGGAGATAACAAAAGATATACCAAACGTCAAAGAAGAGGAGCTTATGCACCTTGATGAGAGCGGTATTGTCAAAATTGGTACAGAGATCAAGCCTGGTATGATCCTTGTTGGTAAGGTATCTCCAAAAGGTGAAGTTAAGCCAACTCCAGAAGAGAGGCTGCTACGCGCTATCTTTGGAGAAAAAGCTGGTCATGTCGTAAATAAATCGCTCTATGCTTCAGCTTCGATGGAAGGCGTGGTTGTTGATGTTAAAATTTTTACCAAAAAAGGCTATGAAAAAGATAGCAGAACAAATAAAGCCTATGAAGAGGAGAAGACACTTTTAGAAAAAGAACATCATGATAGACTGCTTATGTTAGACCGTGAAGAGATGCTAAAAGTTACAGCACTTCTTTCTAAAAATCCACTAGCAAGTGATCAAGAGGTAAATAAAAAAGAGTATAAGAAAGGCTCAAAGATCAATAAGACTGATCTTGAAAATATAAATAGGTTTACTCTAAATGCTATCGTTAAAAGCTTTTCAAAAGATATTCAAAAGAAATATGACGAGCTAAAGAATTACTTCCAAAATGAGAAGAAAAAGCTCAAAGAAGAGCACGACGCTAAGATAGAAATTTTAGAAAAAGATGATATTTTGCCAAGCGGTGTTGTAAAACTTGTAAAAGTTTATATAGCTACAAAACGCAAACTAAAAGTTGGCGATAAAATGGCTGGACGTCATGGAAACAAAGGTATCGTTTCAAATATAGTCAGAGAAGTCGATATGCCTTATCTTCCAAGTGGTCAGATCGTTGATATCGTGCTAAACCCACTTGGCGTTCCAAGCCGTATGAACATCGGTCAAATTTTAGAGAGCCACCTTGGTCTTGTTGGCTACCGCTTAGGTGAGCAGATCAATGAAATTTTTGAGACCAAAAAAGGCGAGTGGATAAAAGAGCTAAGAGCCAAGATGATAGAGATAGCAGGTGTTGCTAAGCTAATGGATGCTAAAAAAGCTCTTAGCAAGATGAGTGACGAGAAACTTCTTGAGTACGCAAAAGATTGGAGTAATGGCGTAAGATTTGCGACTCCGATTTTTGAAGGCGTTAAGGCTGACGAATTTGCAAAATTATTTGAGATGGCAAAGATAGATAGCGACGGTAAAACTGAACTATATGACGGACGCACAGGCTCAAAGATAAGAGAACGCGTTAATGTTGGTTGTATGTATATGCTAAAACTTCACCACTTGGTCGATGAAAAAGTTCACGCAAGAAGTACTGGACCATATACTTGTTACACAGCAACCTGTCGGCGGTAAGGCGCTATTTGGTGGTCAAAGGTTTGGTGAGATGGAGGTTTGGGCACTTGAGGCTTATGGTGCCGCTCATACACTAAGAGAGATGCTAACTGTAAAATCAGACGATGTTGAGGGAAGACTTTCTGCTTACAAAGCTTTAACAAGAGGTGAAAACGTTCCTGAGACTGGTATCCCTGAGACGTTCTTTGTTCTAACAAACGAGCTAAAATCACTAGCTCTTGATGTAGAAGTATATGATGAGGATGAGACAAATGAAACTAACTAATTTAAAACCAGTTGAGATAAAAGAAGAGCATAGACCTCGTGATTTTGAAGCTTTTCAACTTCGTTTAGCAAGTCCTGAGAAGATAAAATCTTGGAGTTATGGCGAAGTTAAAAAACCAGAAACTATCAACTATCGTACACTAAAACCTGAGCGTGATGGCTTGTTTTGTGCGAAAATTTTTGGACCTATCCGTGACTACGAGTGCCTTTGTGGCAAATATAAAAAGATGCGTTATAAGGGCATAAAATGCGAAAAGTGCGGTGTTGAAGTAACGACATCTAAAGTTCGCCGCTCTCGCATGGGTCATATCGAGCTTGTAACTCCAGTGGCTCATATTTGGTATGTAAATTTCTTGCCAAGCCGTATCGGTGCGCTTCTTGGTATTAAGATGAAAGATCTTGAGCGCGTACTTTACTATGAGGCATACATTGTTGATAATGCTGGTGAGGCTTATTACGACAATGAAAATTCTAAAAAAGTTGAAAAATATGACGTTTTAAATGAAGAGCAATACCAAAGCCTAGCTTCAAGATATGAAGAGAGCGGTTTTACGGCAAGAATGGGTGGCGAGGTCATCTATGATATGCTAGCTGAGCTTGATTTGATGCAAATCCTAAATCAGCTAAAAGAAGAGATGGAAGCTACAAATTCTGAAGCCAAGAAAAAGACTATCGTAAAACGCCTAAAAGTTATCGAGAGCTTTTTAAATTCAGGCAACCGCCCAGAGTGGATGATGATAACAAATTTACCAGTTCTTCCGCCTGATCTTAGACCGCTAGTTAGCCTTGATGGTGGTAAATTTGCCGTTTCAGACGTAAACGACCTATATCGTCGTGTAATAAATAGAAACAGCCGTCTAAAACGTCTACTTGAGCTTGATGCACCTGAGATCATTATCAGAAATGAAAAGAGAATGCTTCAAGAGGCCGTTGATGCACTATTTGATAATGGTCGCAGAGCAAATGCAGTAAAAGGTGCAAACAAGCGCCCGCTAAAATCACTAAGCGAGATCATTAAAGGTAAGCAAGGTCGCTTCCGCCAGAATTTGCTAGGTAAGCGTGTTGACTTCTCTGGACGTTCTGTTATCGTTGTTGGTCCAAAACTAAAGATGGATCAGTGCGGTCTTCCAAAGAAGATGGCTCTAGAGCTATTCAAGCCACATTTGCTTGCTCGTCTTGAAGAAAAAGGCTATGCAACAACTGTTAAGCAGGCTAAAAAGATGATAGAAGATAAAACAAATGAGGTTTGGGAGTGCCTAGAAGAGGTCGTTAAAGACTATCCAGTTATGCTAAACCGTGCTCCAACACTTCACAAACTTTCTATCCAGGCGTTTCACCCAGTACTTGTTGAGGGCAAGGCTATCCAACTTCACCCACTAGTTTGTGCGGCGTTCAACGCAGACTTTGACGGTGACCAAATGGCTGTTCATGTGCCACTATCTCAAGAGGCTATCGCTGAGTGTAAAATTTTGATGCTTAGCTCAATGAACATCTTACTTCCTGCAAGCGGTAAGGCTATCACGGTTCCTTCGCAAGATATGGTTTTGGGAATTTACTACCTAAGCTTGGAGAGAAATGAAGAAAAAGGTGCAAACAAAATTTTCTCAAGTGTCGATGAAGTAATGATCGCTGAAGAGGCTAATACACTTGGCCTTCATGCAAAAATTAAGACAATGGTTGATAATAAGATCATCTTTACGACAGCTGGTCGCTTGATCCTAAGAGCGATACTACCTGATTTTGTTCCTGATAATATGTGGAATAAGATCATGAAGAAAAAAGACATTGCAAATTTGGTTGATTATGTTTATAGAAATGGTGGCCTTGAAGTAACGGCCGATTTCCTTGATAAGCTTAAAAATTTAGGCTTTAGATATGCTACAAAAGCTGGAATTTCTATCTCTATCGCAGATATCATCGTCCCAGATAGCAAGCAAAAATATATCGACGAAGCTAAGAAAAAAGTTCGCGAAATTCAAAAGCAATATGGCGCTGGTCTTTTAACAGACAGTGAGAGATACAATAAGATCATCGATATCTGGACAGATACAAACAACAGCGTTGCAAGCGAGATGATGAAGCTTATCCAAAATGATAAAGGCGGATTTAACTCAATTTACATGATGGCTGACTCAGGCGCTAGAGGTAGTGCTGCGCAAATTCGCCAGCTAGCTGGTATGCGTGGTCTTATGGCAAAACCTGATGGTTCGATCATCGAAACGCCAATCATTTCGAACTTCCGTGAAGGTCTAAACATAATGGAGTACTTTAACTCTACCCACGGAGCTAGAAAAGGTCTTGCGGATACCGCTCTAAAAACAGCCAACGCCGGTTATTTAACAAGAAAACTAATCGATGTTGCTCAAAATGTTAAAGTCACAATGCATGACTGCGGTACGCACGAGGGTGTTGAAATTACAGATATTACAGAGAGTGGCGAGCTAATAGAAAGCCTTGAAGAAAGAGTATTAGGCCGTGTTTTAGCAGATGATGTGATCGATCCTATAACAAATGAAATTTTATTTAGCGAAGGCACGCTACTTGATGAAGAAAAAGCTAGAGCTATAACTGAGGCTGGTATAAAATCAGTAAGCATTAGAACACCTATCACGTGCAAAGCACCAAAAGGCGTTTGTGCAAAATGCTACGGCTTAAATTTGGGTGAAGGTAAACTTGTAAAACCAGGTGAAGCAGTTGGTATCATTTCAGCCCAATCTATCGGTGAGCCAGGTACGCAGCTAACACTAAGAACATTCCACATCGGTGGTACGGCTTCTACTGAACAACAAGATCGCCAAGTAATCGCTCAAAAAGAGGGATTCATCAGATATTATAACCTTAATACTTATGATAACGGTGATAAGAAGATCGTTGCAAATAGAAGAAGTGCGGCTGTGCTACTTGTTGAGCCAAAGATTAAATCAACGATTGACGGCAAAATAGAGATCGAATATGCCCACGAAGATGTAAATATCGTGATAAAAGGTAAAAAAGAAGAGGTTAAATATACAATTAGAAGAAACGATCTTGCTAAGCCAAATGAATTAGCTGGTGTTAGCGGAAAGATCGAAGGAAAGATGTATATACCTTATGTAAGTGGTGATAAAGTAAAAGAGAATGAAAGTATCGTTGAGATCATAAAAGAGGGTTGGAATATCCCAAATCGTATCCCATACGCTAGTGAACTTAAAATTTCAGACGGAGATCCTGTAACTCGTAAAATTTTAGCTGACGCAAATGGTGTGGTTAAATTTTTCATATTAAAGGGTGATTATCTTGATAGGGTTAAAGATATCAAAAAAGGTCACAAAGTAACTGAAAAAGGTTTCTTTGTAGTTGTTTCTGATAAAGATGGACGTGAAGCGGTTCGCCATTATATCCCAAGAAATTCTATCATTCAAGTTTCTGATAATGATGCAGTTGAGAGAGCGACAGTAGTCTCATTGCCTGAAAAAGATGATAAGTTGATTATTGCTGAGTGGGACCCATACTCAACTCCAACTATTGCTGAAGAAGCTGGTGTGGTTAGCTTTGAGGATATTGAGCCAGGATATAGTGCGACTGAGCAAGCAGATGAGGCGACTGGACAAAGACGTCTTGTTATCAATGAGTATTTGCCAAGCGGTGTAAAACCTGCGATTATTATCGCTACTAAAAAAGGAAATTTAATTAAGTATCCGCTTGATCCAAAAACTGCGATCTTTGTCTCAAGTGGTGATGAAGTAGCTCAGGCTGATATTTTGGCCAAGACCCCAAAAGCTGTTGCTAAGTCAAAAGATATTACTGGCGGTCTTCCAAGAGTTAGTGAGCTATTTGAAGCAAGACGCCCTAAAAATACAGCTATCGTTGCAGAGATTGATGGCGTGGTTAGATTTGACAAGCCACTTCGCTCAAAAGAGCGCATAATCATCCAAGCTGAAGATGGCACAACTGCTGAGTATTTGATCGAGAAAAGTCGTCAGATCCAAGTAAGAGATGGGGAATTTGTCCATGCTGGTGAGAAACTAACTGATGGGCTAATCTCAAGCCACGATATTTTAAGAATTCTTGGCGAAAAAGCGCTTCACTACTATTTGATTAGCGAGATTCAACAAGTTTATCGCCGCCAAGGTGTTGCGATCGCAGATAAACATATCGAGATCATCGTCTCTCAAATGCTTCGCCAAGTCAAAATCGTTGATAGTGGAAATACAAATTTCATCGTTGGCGATATGGTCTCAAGAAATAAATTTAAAGAAGAGAACGAACGTATCATGAACATGGGTGGTGAGCCAGCTATTGCTGAGCCGATCTTGTTAGGCGTTACAAGAGCAGCTATCGGAAGTGATAGTGTGATCTCTGCTGCATCGTTCCAAGAGACAACTAAAGTCTTAACAGAAGCATCGATTGCTGCTAAATTTGACTATCTTGAAGATCTAAAAGAGAACGTTATCCTAGGACGTATGATTCCGGTTGGAACTGGTTTTTATAAGGATAAAAAAGTAAAAATCAAAGAAAACTAATACTTCAAGCCCCTATTTTGGGGCTTAACCTCTTTATAAAATTAAGTCAATTAAAAATTTACAAGCTATTAACTATCACCTAATAAAATCCTTATCTTTAAATCACATCATGGAGAATTTATGAAAAATATTGATCTTGGACTTTTATTTATACGTTTAGGACTTGGTATCTGCCTTTTTATGCATGGTTTTGGTAAAATTTTACATGGACTTAGTGGGGTAAAAGGTATATTGGTAAATGCTGGTTTGCCTGGATTTTTGGCATATTTTTCTTACCTTGGAGAAGTCTTAGCGCCCATTATGTTAATTATTGGTTTTTACTCAAGGGTAGGAGCTATCCTAGTTTTAGGTACTAGTATTACTATTTTATACTCGTACTATGGATTTGCAAATTTATTTGCATTAAACGAGGTTAATGGCTTTAAATTAGAGCTTATTTACCTTTATATTGCTATTTCACTTTGTATTCTTTTGATAGGTAGCGGCAAATATGCTGTCAAGCAAGACTAATACAAAATAAAGACAGCAGAGTTTTTATAAAATCAAGAATTAGATGAGTAAGTCTAACTTATTAACCGTTATTTAAGTTTATTTTAAATAAAATTAGGTCTTTTTAATAAATTTAGTTGAAAGGAATTATTGTGCCAACCATAAATCAATTGGTCAGAAAAGAACGCAAGAAAGTGACTGTTAAGTCAAAATCTCCAGCGTTAAAAGAGTGCCCTCAAAGAAGAGGAGTTTGCACTAGGGTTTATACTACAACTCCTAAAAAACCAAACTCAGCTTTGAGGAAAGTTGCCAAAGTCAGGCTAACAAGCGGTTTTGAGGTCATCAGCTATATCGGTGGTGAAGGTCATAACCTACAAGAACACAGTATCGTTTTAGTTCGCGGCGGTAGGGTTAAAGACTTACCAGGTGTTAAATATCACATCGTTCGTGGTGCACTTGATACTGCTGGTGTTGCAAAGAGAACAGTTTCTCGTTCTAAATATGGTGCGAAACGCCCTAAAGCTGGTGCTGCAGCTGCAACAAAAAAGTAAAAATTTAGGTTCGCAGACGTTGCTAAAATTTGCAAACGTTTGAGTAAAATTTCATAAAAATTTGAAGGAAAGATCAAAATGAGAAGAAGAAAAGCCCCTGTAAGGGAAATCTTACCTGATCCGATTTACGGAAATAAAATAATCACTAAATTTATTAATTCTCTTATGTATGATGGCAAAAAAAGCGTCGCTACTGAGATAATGTATGGTGCTATTAAAGCCATAGAAAAGAAAAATGCTGAGGTTAAAGGCATCGACGTTTTTAACGATGCTATTGAAAATGTAAAACCTATTCTAGAAGTTAAATCACGCCGTGTTGGTGGTGCTACCTATCAAGTACCAGTTGAGGTTCGCCCAGCTCGCCAACAAGCTCTTGCTATCCGTTGGCTTATAACTTACGCTAGAAAAAGAAGCGAAAGAACTATGATAGATAAACTAGCGAATGAGCTCTTAGATGCGGCAAACTCAAAAGGTGCATCTTTCAAGAAGAAGGAAGATACTTACAAGATGGCAGAGGCTAATAAAGCATTTGCTCACTACCGCTGGTAAGAAAGAATTAATATGGCAGAGAGAAAAACGCCTTTACATAAGGTAAGAAATATCGGTATTGCAGCTCACATTGATGCTGGAAAGACAACTACTAGTGAGAGAATTTTATTCTTTACTGGCATGAGCCATAAAATAGGTGAGGTTCATGATGGTGCTGCTACCATGGATTGGATGGAACAAGAAAAAGAGCGTGGTATTACTATTACTTCAGCTGCAACTACGGCATTTTGGAAGGGTTATCAAATAAACTTAATTGACACTCCGGGACACGTTGACTTTACTATCGAAGTTGAGCGTTCTATGCGTGTTCTTGACGGTGCTGTTTCAGTATTTTGTTCTGTTGGTGGTGTTCAACCACAATCAGAAACTGTTTGGAGACAAGCAAATAAGTATCACGTACCAAGAATCGTTTTTGTTAATAAAATGGATAGAATCGGTGCAAATTTCTTTAGAGTTGAAGAGCAGATCAGGGAAAGACTAAAAGCAAACCCAATACCTATTCAAATTCCTATAGGTGCCGAGGATAACTTTAGAGGTGTAGTTGACCTTGTAAGAATGAAAGCTTACGTTTGGAATGATGAGAAAAAGCCAACTGACTATGTTGAAGAAGAAATTCCAGCTGAAGTTAAAGATAAGGCAGAAGAATATCGTGCGAAATTAATCGAAGCTGTTTCAGAAACAGATGATAGCTTGATGGAGAAATTTTTTGCTGGTGAAGATCTAAGTGAAGAAGAGATCAAAAAAGGCATAAAAGCAGGCTGCTTGAGAATGACTATCACGCCTATGCTTTGTGGAACTGCGTTTAAAAACAAAGGAATTCAACCTCTACTTGATGCTGTTGTTGACTACTTGCCAGCTCCAGATGAAATTGAAGCTATTAAGGGTGTATATGAAGATGGCACCGAAGTAACTGTTGAAAGTACTGATAATGGTGAATTTGCAGCTCTTGCATTTAAGATTATGACTGACCCATTTGTCGGACAGCTAACATTTATCCGTGTTTATAGAGGAAGCCTTGAAAGTGGTAGCTATGCTTACAACACAGTTCAAGACTGCAAAGAGAGAATCGGTCGTTTGCTAAAAATGCACTCAAATAAACGTGAAGAGATTACTGAGCTTTTTGCTGGTGAGATCGGCGCTGTTGTTGGTCTAAAAAATACTCTAACAGGTGATACTCTAGCTAGCGAGAAAGATAAAGTTATCCTTGAAAGAATGGACTTTCCAGAACCAGTTATTAGTGTTGCAGTTGAGCCAAAAACAAAAGCAGACCAGGAAAAAATGGCAATAGCGCTTCAAAAACTAGCTCAAGAAGATCCAAGTTTTAGAGTTAGCACAGACGAAGAGAGTGGTCAAACTATTATTAGCGGTATGGGTGAACTTCACTTAGAGATTATAGTTGATCGTATGCTTCGTGAATTTAAAGTTGATGCTGAAGTTGGACAACCACAAGTTGCTTATCGTGAAACTATTCGTAAGACAGTTGAGCAAGAGTATAAGTATGCTAAACAATCAGGCGGTCGTGGTCAATACGGTCACGTATTTTTACGTATTGAACCGCTTCCAGCTGCTAGTGGATTTGAGTTTGTTAATGATATCAAAGGTGGTGTTGTTCCAAAAGAATATATTCCAGCTGTTGAAAAAGGCTGCAAAGAGGCACTTCAAAGCGGTGTTCTTGCTGGTTACCCAGTTGAAGACGTTAAAGTCACACTATTTGATGGTAGCTACCATGAAGTTGACTCGTCTGAAATGGCATTTAAGCTTGCTGCTTCAATGGGCTTTAAGGAAGGTGCTAGAAAAGCAGGTGCTGTTATTCTTGAGCCTATGATGAAGGTTGAAGTAGAAACTCCAGAAGAGTATATGGGTGATGTTATAGGCGACCTTAATAAACGCCGTGGTCAAGTAAATTCAATGGATGATAGAAATGGTGTGAAGATCATTGCAGCTTATTGTCCATTAGCTCAAATGTTTGGCTATTCAACAGATCTTCGCTCGATGACTCAAGGCCGTGCAACTTATTCAATGGAATTCGATCACTACGAAGAAGTTCCTAAAAACGTAAGTGATGAGATTATTAAAAAAAGAAATGGCTAATTAACCAAAGAAGGGCAGAGCAATCTGTCCTTTAAAAATTAAATTCTTATAAAATCTATCTACAAAATATATGAATTGTCCTCATAGCTCAGCTGGATAGAGCGTAGAATTCCTAATTCTAAGGCCACAGGTTCGAACCCTGTTGGGGACACCATTATATAATCATCTTTATAAAATACAAAATACTCAAACAAGTATATACTAAAACGTACAATTAAGATATAGCAATTTATAAAAATGCTCTTATGCTGATCAGTATAATAGAGTAAAAGAAAAAATGCAAAGAATGGACTTTATAAAAAAGATTACAAGTGATATGCAAATAAGATCACTAATATCAAAGAGAAATTTTATAAAAAGCATAATGGTAAATGACTATTTTTTTATCAATCTAGTCGGTTTATCTATAGATGTATTTGTAGTAGATTTAGTTTTTTATTAACACGTCATATTATTAATTTTTATCTAAACTAATAAATTTTATCAACAAAAATTTTTATATATTTAATAATCCATGCTAACATTTCAAAAATTTGTTTAAGGAGAGTAGATGAAAAAAATTTTACTTTTAGGAGCCGTTTGTTGTATGTTGTCAGCTGATGTCAAAACTGTTAGTATAAGTCCAGATGAGATCAAAAAATATGATCAGATTATCGATATTAGAACTCCATCTGAGTGGCAAGAGACTGGCATTATAACTGGTGCGAAGACCATTACTTTTGATCCAAGCGACAAGAGTGCATTTTTAGATGAGCTTTCAAAGGCGGTTGATATCAAAAAGCCTATCGCACTTGTTTGTAGAAGTGGCAGAAGAAGCACGGCGGCAGCTGCAGCGATAGATAGCTCAGATCTTAAGATAATAAATTTGGATGGAGGTATGAGCAGTTTGATCGAGCAAGGCTATAAAACTACACCTTATAAAAAATAGACAAATCTCTAAATTCTACATTTGACTACAAGATAAATTTATTTTGTAGTCAAAATTTATACTAAATAATAAAATTTATTGTTTGATTAACCAGTGATTAACTCTAACTACATATAATTTCATCACATTTAAACAATAAAAAGGAGACAAAAATGTCAAAAGTTATTTTACAGTTAAACACAATTCAGGCTGATGCGAATGCACTTTACATTAAATTTCACGATCTTCACTGGAATGTAAAAGGTATTCAATTTTTTAGCGTCCATGAATACACAGAAAAAGCTTATGAAGATATGAGTGATATATTTGATGCAGTTGCAGAAAGAGCTCTTATGCTTGGCGGCAGACCTATCGCAAAGGCTGAGGAGCTAGCAAAAGTCGCTCACATCAAGCATGAGCCAAAAGAGAGCTACACTCCAACTGAAGTTTTGGATATTGTTTTGGCTGATTACAAGCACCTTTTGGGCGAGTTTAAAAAACTTGATGAGCTTGCAGAGGGCGACACAACAACTCAAATGTATGCGCAAGATCAAATAGCTAAATTTGAAAAAGCCATCTGGAGCTAAACGCAACACTTGGCAAATAATTACAGCGGGAGCTCTCCCGCTTTATCCTAAATAAATTCTACTTTTTGGCGATATAGTTTTTATAAACTTAGAGGAGCCAAATATGCAAATCAGTCAAATCGTAAGCTCATACAACACTTCAAGCGTAAAAGAAAATATAAAATCAGAAATTTCACTTCACAAAGATGAAAAAGAGGTTTCTAAAAAGCAGCCTGAGGTTTCAAATTTAAGCGCAAAAGAGATATCAAATAGCTATTTTTTGCAGTATCAAAAAGATATTACTCAAAATGCTAGTTCAAATTTACTAGCACAAGGCGGTCTAAGCTTTAACGTACCTGAAAATTTATCAGAAATTTTATCAGGCCTTGATCTTACAAGTATCGGCTATAACGGTAAATCTTTAAACGAGCTAACTAGTGACGAGGCAAATGATCTTATTAGCGAGAATGGATTTTTTGGTATCGCAAATACGGCTGATAGGATAGCTAGCTTTGTGCTAAATGGCGCAGGAGATGATATCGAGAAGCTAAAAGCTGGTAGAGAAGGCGCGGCAAAGGGTTTTGAGGATGCGAAGAAAATTTGGGGAGGTGAGCTTCCTGAAATTTCACAAAAGACTATTGAAAAGACCCTTGAGACACTTGATAAAAAGATCGCCGAGCTTGGCGGTAACGTTTTAAATGTTTCAGCTTAACTATCTTAGGCAGGCTCGCCTAAGATAAATTTATATGATCGTGTATATAAATTTAGATACGAGCCTTTAATTTCCCGCAAAATTTATTTAATCTTAAAAGTTATACTTCGCCGTTTTACACTAAGGATAAGAGATGAAAGCTAAAATTTTACTTCCACTGACAACTACTATCATGTTTTTGGGTTGCTCATTTTTTGAGGATAACCCACCAGTACGAAAACAGCCAAGACAGGTCATGCAAAATACACCAGTAAAAAGCTCGATTAAAGGTTTTATAAAAGAGGTTACTTATAAAGATTCAAAATACTGCTATGAAATAGTGGCGAGCGATACAAAAAATCACAAACTCAATAAAGCAAATTTTTGTGCAAATAGATACTATTATGATAAAGGTGACTTGGTCTATGCGACCTTTTATGCAGATAAACTTATAGATATGTTGCTTATAAAAGAGGGTGGCTCTAGTGGCTTATATAATGGTATAAAAAAGCCACAAAATGAAGTGATTATTAAAAGAAAAAATGTAAAAACAAATATAGAAGTGCCAAAAGAGGAAAAAATTTCTTTTTAATTACCGTTGATTTACTGCTTGCTTATATAATTTCAACAGCAATCAAAACTAGAACTCCTTTTAAGGGGCAAAGCAACAGCCCCTTTTTCTTTTTACTTCTTTAAAATTTTGTCCTTGTTTTATTTAAAATTATCAACTTTTATCTATTTTTGATTAATTACGGTAAACGATCGGTAACTGAAATTAAAAATTTTAAGCTTCATGTTAAATTTTATTGATTATAATCGTCAGCACAAAACCTTAAAAGGAGAAAAAATGAAACTAACAAAAATTAGTTTAGCCGCTTTGGTTGCTTTAGGTGCATTTTCAAGCGTAGCAAGTGCTACTCCACTTGAAGAAGCTATAAAAAATGTAGATCTTTCAGGATTTGCAAGATATAGATATACAAACGATAAAAAACACGGTGAGTTTTCTAATACAAAATCAGAGTCTGGCTCAAAAGCTGGTCATCAATTTAAAGCAGTAACAAATTTTAAAGCTGCTATCGATGATAACTTCTTTGGTGTTATTGGTTTAAGATATAACGCTACTGATAAATCTGGTGATAATACTCAGGGCAATCAAGGTTCTAGAGGCACTGGTACAGATAAAACAAATACAACCAATGCCTTTGAAGTTCATCAGTTCTATCTTGGTTATAAAGCCGGAAACACTACTATAACAGCTGGTAAGCAAGAGATTGGCTCGTTCTTTACAGATGATGCTATCGCTACTGGTGTAAGAGTAGTAAATGAAGATGTTGAAGGACTAACACTTACTGCTTTAGCTTTTGATGCAATTGAGGGTGATAGTGTTGAGAGTGATGGAGATCTATATGTAAATACTGGTTACTTAAATATTTATGATGTTGGTAATCTATATGCAGCTGGTATCGCTGGTTCATATGACCCTATCAATTTCCAACTATGGTATGCTAGCCTAACAAATCTAGCTGATCTACTTGCAGCTGATGTTTCAGCAAATTTTGCTATTAATGATGATATTAGCTTGGGCGGTAGAGTTAACTATATAAATACTACTGTAGATAAAAGCGCAAAAGCACATCTTTCTAAAGATATAGATGAATCTAATGGCGTTGCAAACTATAATGATGGTAATTTCTATGCTGGCGAACTTACAGCTTCACTATTTGGCTTTGATTTGAGAGCTGGTTATATGGGTTGGAAAGTTGATAATAAAGGCGTAACATCATTTGCTCTTGAAGATAAAGGTAGTCTAATAGATGTTGGTGAGCTTACACTTGATCCAACTTGGGCTGATGGAAAAGCAAACCTAGTATATGGAACAGCTGGATATACATTTGATAAATTTACAGTTGGTGTTGATTACATAAAAGGTCACATTAAACACGCTGCAGCTGCTGGCGAAAATGGCAAAGAAAAAGTTGAAGAGGTTACTCCAAGATTTGCATATGAGTATAGCAAAAAGCTAACATTTAGCTCATACTATGCATTCAAAACTTCAAAATTTGCTGATGAGGCTAAAAACAAAGAAGATCAATTCAGATTTGAAGCTAAATACTCATTCTAATCGTAGCTCATTAATCAACTTATGATATAATCCCAGGTCGGAGCAATCTGATCCGGGATTTTTAAATTTAGAGCAAAATTTCAAGGAAAGTTATGAAAAGTATTAAAATTTCTTTTTTGGCGTGTTTTTTGGTGGCAAATGCCTTTGCAGCTTCACAAGTCTACTATATAGAAGCTCGTGGTGAGTTTGGTAAAGAACTTGCTGAAATGGCAAAAAAGCAGGCTAATGATAGAAATGAAAAAGTAAATGTCTATGTCGATGAAGATCCAAGACGCTATAAAGATAATAGAATTTTAAAATTGGGCGTTGATAGAAAGGGCAGATATAGTGTTTCTTTGGGTAAGGAGCTTTATGAAAAGCAATGTGCTAGCTGTCATGGCGAGAATGCTGATAAAAGGCCATTTGGTTCAACACCTCTAAAAAATATGGATGCTAAGGATATTGAAGATAGCATCATCTCTTATAGAAGCGACTCAAGTTTTGGTGGAAGCGGTAAAAATGTAATGCAAAACCAAGCCAAAATTCTTTCAAATAATGACCTTGGTGCGATTCTTGCCTATCTAAAAGGTAAAGATGCATTTGCTGAACAAGACGCAAATGAAAACAAACCAGTCTCTACTCAAACAAAGCAAGGCAGTTATTTAAGATAAGTTTTACTTTGATAGCTTTGTCATAATATAAATAAAAGGAAGCAGATGTTAAATCCAAAATCATTATTTTTAAGTATGGGCTCAGCTATCATTTTGATGATAATCTTTGCCATAGCTAGTGGAGCCGCTACGATAATAGAAAGTAAAACTAGTACAGAAGCTGCATGGTACTATGTTTATGGTGCCAGCTGGTTTGCTCTCATTCAACTACTTCTTGGTATAAATTTGACCTATAATATCTTTAGATATAACTTAATAGATCCAAAAAAACTCCCTTCGCTTATCTTTCACCTTGGTTTTATCGTTATCTTAATCGGTGCCGGAATAACAAGATATCTTGGCTTTGAGGCTGATATGCATATAAGAGAAAAAACTCAGTCAAATATCGTTACGACAAAAATATCCTATTTAAATTTAACCGCATTAAACGATAATGGAGAAGAGATAAACGCTGCTTTGCCACTAGGACTTTCTGATGCAAAAAAAGGTTTTGATCTAAAGCTAAAAATAGCAGATAATGAAGCTAATTTAAAATTTAAAGAATTTGTGCCAAATGCAAGCTATAAGTTTGTAGATGATAAAAATGGGCAACCAGTAGTGGAATTTGTGGTTTCAAACGAGAGTGAAAGTGAAGAAATCTTCTTGTTAGAAGAAGAGGAAGCAAGAGTTGCAGATATTAGTTTTATCTTTAATGCTAAGCCAGACGAGAGTAAAAAATATGTACTTTTTAAATTAGTGGACGGAAATTTCACAGTTACTTCAAATACTGATCTTTCAAAATTTACAATGAGTGATAGTTCAAAAACTGAGTTAAAGGCTGGTAGTGTAAATGATTTTGGCATGGGCAGTCTTTATACTATTTCAAATATAAATTTTGCTCCAAGATTAGTTTCGACTCATGCTTCAAGAAAGCTAGTTAGTACAAAAGATAGCGAATTTAACGCCTTGATAGCTGAATTAAATTATAAAGGCGAGAGTAAAGAGATGCATATTTTTTATAACCTAACAGAACCTTCACGCTTGGCTGTGGCTGGACAAAAATTTAACGCCTCATGGGGCGCACAGCAAGTTAAACTACCGTTTAGCTTATACTTAAAAGACTTTGAGCTTAAAAGATATCCTGGCTCAAATTCGCCTATGAGCTATTCAAGTGAAGTTATTGTAAAAGATGATACAAACATGTCAGGGCTTGACTATAAAATTTATATGAATCATGTACTTGACTATGATGGCTATAGATTCTTCCAAAGCTCATACGATACAGACGAAAAAGGAACCATTCTCTCTGTCAATAAAGATCCAGGCAAGATACCAACTTATATTGGCTACTTTCTACTTGGACTTGGCTTTGTGTTAAATGTTGTAAATCCTGGTAGCCGTTTTAGAAAACTAGCTAAGTTAATAGACAATGAATCAACAAAAGGTGGTAAAAAGGTTGTTGCTATCATTGCCATTATGCTTTTAAGTTTAAATTTTAGCTCATTAAAGGCTGAAGACTTTTTGCCTAATATCAGCAAAGAGCACACACAAAAGCTTTCTAGACTTATTGTGCAAAGCTCAGATGGTAGAATGAAGCCATTTGATACTCTTAGCAAAGAAATTTTAAATAAAATACATAGAAGCGAGAACATAAATAGCCTAAATTCGAATCAAGCGATGCTTTCAATAATGGTAACGCCTGATTTTTGGCGAAGTGAAAAAATTATCTCACTTGGACAAAGCAAGGAGCTAAAAAAAGAGCTTGGCATAGATGAAAATGCAAAATATGCAAGTTTTAATGATTTTTTTAGAGCCACAAAAGATGGCGGAAGTGAATATAAACTCACAAAATTTGCCGAAATCGCTAATCGTAAGCACCCTGGATCACGCAATACATTTGATAAAGATGTGATAAAGATCGACGAGAGATTGAATGTTTTTTATATGATATTTATTGGTGAAATTTTTAAAATTTTTCCAAAACAAGATGACCCATCAAACTCTTGGTATTCGCCTGCTAGTGCAATGATGTACTTTCCGCCTAAGGAGGCCGATCTAGTCATTAATATGATGAGAGAGTATTTTGCAGCAGTTGATGCGGCAACAAAAGATAATGATTGGAGTAAGGCTGATGCTGCACTTGATAAAATTTCAGCCTATCAGCAAAAGTACGGCTCTGCTGTAATGCCAAGTGAAGAAAAGATAAATATAGAAATTTTGTTTAATAAAATTCAAATTTTTGAGCGATTGACGCCGATTTATCTTTTGGCTGGCCTAGCGCTTTTATTTTTTGTTTTTGTCAAAATGCTAGCTCCAAAGGTTCAGATAAATGGCATTGTAAGAGTTGTATACATTATAAATTTACTAGCTTTTCTTGCTCATACTGTTGGGCTTGGGCTTCGTTGGTACATTGCTGAACATGCGCCTTGGAGTAACGCTTATGAATCGATGGTCTATATCGCTTGGGCTCTGGGATTTTCTGGTATCGTCTTTGCAAAACGTAGCCCTATCGCTCTTGCTCTTACGTCTATATTGGCTGGCGTTACATTATTTGTTGCGCACCTTAGCTGGATGGATCCGCAGATCACTACACTTGTGCCAGTGCTTCAAAGCTACTGGCTAACAATACATGTTTCTGTCATTACTGCAAGTTATGGATTTTTAGGGCTTTGCGCATTACTTGGTGGCTTCACGCTATTGCTTATCATTTTACAAAATAAGAAAAAGCCAAATCCAGAAATTTCTCGCAATATCCTCGAAGCTACTCGTATAAATGAGATGGCTATGATACTAGGACTTAGCTTGCTTACTCTTGGAAATTTTCTAGGCGGTGTTTGGGCAAACGAGAGCTGGGGTAGATATTGGGGCTGGGATAGTAAGGAGACTTGGGCGCTAGTTTCGATACTTGTTTATGCCGCAGTTCTTCATATAAGATTTATTCCAAAGCTAAACAATCAATATGCGTTTGCAGTTGCCTCTTTCTTTGCTTATTGGTCGATTATTATGACTTATTTTGGTGTAAATTTTTATTTAGCTGGCATGCACTCGTATGCAGCTGGCGATCCATTACCAGTACCTGATTTTGTCTGGATTAGTATCGTAATAATGGTGCTTATGAGTGTTTTAGCATTTACAAAGCGATCACTTTGCTCAAGGCTTTAGATGCTAATAAAAGGTCTAATAGTTTTCTTTATTATATTGCTTTTAATCGCAATTTGTGCGTTAATCTATTTACTTTTAAGAAATAGAGATTATAGCGCCGAAATAAAGGACCTTGCATTAGAAAAAGAAGAGATAACGATCGAAAAGCTTGAAAAGCTTGCGGGTGATAATAGTTTAAGTAAAAACGAGCTTTTCGAACTTATTCAAATTTTTGTAGGAAATTTTAGTATACCAGCTAAAAATAACCAAGTCATGCCAAAAGAGGCAAACAACTATATAAATTTTATAATTTTAATCTGTTCTCATAAAAATTCTGATGCAAAGCTCATTAGTTTTTTGGATAAAGAGGCTAAAAAGAAAAATCCAAGCTACATTGTCGAAATAGAAGAGAGTGAAAAAATCGGCATAGAAAATCGCAAAAATCGTAGATAAATTTATTCAAAAAAGTGTAGTTAAAATATCTTAAAATCAAGTTTGGGATAAAAATGAGTTCTTATGATATTGATTCTATGTATGTGGTATATTTTATTTTCTTTTCAATCGTATTGCCTATTTTTTTGATAATCCCAGCAGGTAGATATAATATAAAGGTTTATGCGAGTAAATTTGATCTAATTGGATTTCATCTAATTTTTCCAATTATTATATTGCCTGCTTTGGTAGGTACTTTTATTTTAGTTTGTAGCTTTTTAAATATTTCAGATTATACTGGTTTAAGCTTTGTATTCTATGCTTTTTTAATTTTAATGATAGCCTGTATAATTTATGGCTTTTATGTTTGTATCAGATATAACTACGGCTTTTTTCATTGTATCGTAGCGCTTTTCTTAAGATTTAACTATGTTATGCCGCTTATTTATCTGCTCTTTTTAGGCGGAAAAAACTACAAAGATGACAAAGAGGTAACCTCTAAAAATATGAGAGGCTTAAATCTTTTTGATCAGTTTAGATTTTCTATTTATAATTTAATTGCTATTAGAAGTTAAAAGTATTTTAAGAGCATTAAAGGTTTTGCAATTAGAGAAAACGCCAAAAATTAAGAGAAATTTTTACATTTAGTTTTTGCTTGGTTTTTAGGTCTTTTTTGTTTTTAAAATTTTAGTCCAAAGCAGGCTTTTGTTTTGTCTTATCATTTTTAAGCTTATCTTTTTTGGCTTCAAACTCAGCTATTATATTTGCATCAGGAAATAAATATCCATCCTCAACCATCAGATCAACTGCCTTTTTAAACATAGGCAAGGCACTTTGAGCGCCGAAGTAGTAGTAAGGTCTTTTAGGATCCCTTGCTAAAACGCCTATTGTGTAGCTATTGCCTCTTGTGTCGTTCACAAAGCCAAAAAATGAGCCATTGTAGGTGTTGCTGTATCCACCACTACCTGAAGCAATGTGTGCAGTTCCAGTCTTGCCACCTATCTCAAGTCCTGGCGTAAAGGCTTTTAGTCCAGTACCTTTCTCAACCGTTTTTATTAAAATTCTCTTCATTATCTTTGCGGTTTCTTGTGATATAACTTGAGCTGGCTCGGACTTTGGCAAATCGTATCTTTTTCCATTTCTCTCTAAGTAGGCAACCATGTGAGGAGTAACTTCAATGCCTTTATTATTAAATGTATTATAGGCTTTTAAAAGCTGCATAAATGTAGCTTGCAAGCCGTATCCGTAGCTCACAGTCGCCTTATATGTTGATGAGTTTAGCTTTGTAACTGTTGGCATCATACCTACTTGCTCGTAAGGTAGATCTATGCCAGTCTTTCTTGAAAAGCCAAAATTTAAAAGTCCTTGATAAATTTGTGGTCCATTTAAACGCTCAACAAGCTGAATCATACCGATGTTTGAGCTATGTACGATTATATCTTCAGCACTCATAAAAGGCTCCGGATGGGTATCTTTGATTATCCTTTTGCCAAGTTGGTATCGGCCATTATAGGTATTTACAAGCTCGAATGGATTTACTTTCTTCTCTTGAAGTAAGATAGAAAATATAAATGGTTTAAAAACTGAGCCAACTTCATAAGCATATTCGCTAACGGTCGAATTTAGAGCGCTATAATCTTGCTTTCTTATATTCGAAGGATCATACCTTGAGCTAGAAGCTAGGGCTAAAATTTCTCCATTTTTGCTATTCATTATACAGATGACTAGCTCTTTTGCATCTAGAAATTCACGCTTTTCATCTAAAATTTGCTCTAGTTTGGTTTGAAATTTTAATGGTATAGAAAGCACCGCATTGTAGCCATCTACTCTTGTTGCTAAATTCGAGTCACTTGTTAAAATGATATTGTTTCCAATATCACGAGGCCCTAAAATTTTTGCATTTTGTATAGGTGCTAAATAATCTTCATAATATCTCTCAAGACCTTTTACGCCTTTACTTTTTGTAAGTGCGTCACTTTCAGTTTTGCTCACGTAGCCAATAGCTGGTGTGAGGGCATCTTTTGACATAAATTTACGATTTTGTCCGCTCTCCATTACTCTCATGCCCTGAAATGAAGCAAGGCCTGTTTTTGGGTCAAGATATGAAACCAAAATACTCTTGCGATTTAACTTTCTTGAGAGCTCTTGAAGATAGGTAGCGCCTTTCGCGTCTATACTATAAGAGAGTGTGACAAGACCTTTTGTGCCGTTTATGATCTTTCTTACTTTGTTTGGATCGTCACCGCTGTAAAGCGAGTAGAGCTTGATAAACATCTCTTTTTTATTTGGATCGATATTTCTGGTGTCAAGCATCACTTTGTAGAGTTTTTGGCTTGATGAGATGCTAAAGCCGTCTTTCGTGACGATGTTGCCACGGATCGCGGTATTTACGTCGCTTGTTTGAAGCTTAGGAGCTTTCGCTCGATGCTTGCTCTATAAAAAATAACAAGCACAAAGATTGAAATTCCAAAAGTAATTAATAAAAAAAGTATGGTTATTTTTGATTTTCTGGAATTCATTCAATGGCTTAAATTTGCGTTCTTGAAATTTCTTTGTACGCGCTTAGCGCTTTGTTGCGAATTTCTAGCATAAGCTTCATACTAGTCTCTGCCTTGCCGATAGCAATAGCTGCTTGGTGCAGGTCTTTTACCTCGCCAGTTGCAAGGTCTGCGATGGCTTTATCAGCATTAATTTGAACCTTGTTTAGCTCTTTTAAAGAGTCGTTTAATGCGTTTTCAAAGCCGCCTTCTTCGCCTGCTTTTGCTATTTTGTTTGAATTTTCGTTTTTATTTAACTTATCTAAATTTATACTATTTATCATTATGCTTGTCCTGAAATAAGTGATATCGCACTTTGTGCTATTGTTTTTGCGTTTTGAAATGACGCTACATTTGCTTGATAAGCTCTTGTCGCCTCGAGCAAGTCAGCCATCTCGATGACTGGGTTTATATTTGGAAATGCGACGTAGCCATTTGCATTTGCGTCTGGATGGTTTGGATCATATTTTAGCTGAAAGTCCTTGTCATCACGCACCACTTTATCTACGATCACGCTAGTTAGGGTAGGGTGAGCGTTTCTTGGTGAGCTTGGATCGTCAAGCGGATTTTCATACTCGAGTAGACTTTGTGAGCTTTTAAGCTGATCGTTTAAAATTTTATCAAAGTTCATCTCTTTAAAGATGACCTCTTGCCTTCTATATGGTCCGCCTTCAGCCGTTCTTGTAGTTTGAGCATTTGCTATGTTTGAGCTGATGACATTCATTCTGAAACGTTGTGCGCTTAGTCCGTATCCACTAATATCAAAATCATTTAAGTACGACATCATCTCTCCTAGTTCTTAGCACTTGCGTCTATTACGCTTTTAAAGATATTGCCCTGAGCCTTGTAGGCGCTATCAAGGGCGTTTATCATAACTGTGTTTTTACCCATTTCTGTTGTCTCAACATCAAGATCGACTGTATTTGCGTCATTTCTAGCCATGTGACCATCACGCAAGAAAATTTGAGCTGTGTCGCTTTTTGGGAAATCAACCGCAGCCATGTGCGCTTCGTTTGTCTTAGCTAAATTTAGTTTTTTGCTCTCTGAAACGTTATAAATTTCATTTGCTTTTTCTCTTAAAACATCTTCAAATCTTACATCTCTAGCCTTGTAAAATGGTGTATCAACGTTTGCAAGATTGCCAGAGATTAGTTTTTGGCGTAGTTCTCTGCCTGCAAGAGCTGATTCAACAAGTGGGCTAGATTTTGATTTATCTAAAACAAACATTTAAAATCCTTATGAAATTTCACATTTTTATAAGCAAACGATGTTCCAAATATAGGGCAAATTTATTTTGTCTCATAAATTTTTGCCAGATCTTCTTTCATTTTTGTGACTTTTATACCACCAAGATAGTATTTTACCCCGTATTGTCCGCTATCTACGTCTGTTAAAATTTGATATTCGCCATTTTTTATCACGACCTTAAAAGGTAGTGCGATCTCGTGTTTATATTCGATGTCTCTTACGATCTGCTCGGCAAGTCTATCATTTATCTTTTGATCGTTTGTTATGAAATAATAGGCGTTAAATTTTTGCATAAATTCGTGTAAAACATACTCATTTGTGACATTTTCAAAATGAGTTAGTCCAATTAGTGTAAATTTATCTTTGTTTTCAAGCTGATATTTTGTAAGCTCAGCTGCCTCTTTTTGGCAAGGCGGGCAAAATGTGCCAAAAATGTCGATCATTAAAACCTTATTTTCATCATTTTTGATAGCAAAACCGCCATTTTTACGCACCAAAGTAAGCTCTTTGCCGCTTACATCTACGAGCTTAACCTCTTCGTTTGGGCTAAATTCTTTAAAATTTACGCTGCTGCTCTCATCATCGCCGCAACCAAAAAAAGCAAATAAAGCGATCATTAAAACGAGTAAATTTTTCATCTTATCCCTTAAACATATCTTTTTATGGCAGCTCTTGCCTCTTTGTCTGCCTCGCGTCTTTTTAAAGTCTCGCGCTTGTCGTGTAAATTTTTACCTTTTGCAAGGGCTAGCCTTGCTTTTACGATATTTTTGTCGCTTAGATAAAGCGCCAAAACGACTAGAGCAAGTCCATCTTGTGAGACTTGACCGAAAATTTTATCGATCTGCTTTCTATGCATCAAAAGTTTTCTGGCTGCTCGTTCATTTGGACGAAATGCGCTGTGTGTAGTCTCAAGATAGCTGATATGGGCGTTTAGTAAGAAAAGCTCGCCCTTTATGACACGCACAAAGCTATCTTTTAAATTTGCTCTGCCAGCCTTAGAGCCTTGACCTCGCTGCCTTTTAGCACGATGCCAGCTTCAAAGGTCTCAAGTATGCTAAAGTCGTGCAAAGCTTTCTTGTTTTTTGCTAGATCTTTTATCAAAATTTTACCTTTTATTTTACGCTAAATACGCTACTGCCGCTGCCGCTTAGAAATTTATCCCTAAACTCATTCATCTGTGGATAGAGCTTAAAGCATGGGGCAAAAAGATCGTTTAGCTCCTCGTTTTTATAAATTTCAAGTAGCTCTTTGCTCTTTAAATTTTTCATCTTTTTTGCAGCATTAACGTCTATGTATTGTAAGAAATTGCTTCTAAATTCTTGATAAACCATCGGTGTGGAGCAAAAAACATTTGGCGTGAAGATATTTAAATTTGGCACTTCATCGTCAAATTCTTCTATGATCTCGCCTATGCCGCTTGCATTTGCTGCCTTGTAGCCACTTACAAAAAAGGCCACATCTGCGCCGATTTTAGACGCTATTTGCATCAAATTTTCACGTTTTATATTTAAATTTAGCTCGTCATTTACCATTAGCAAAAAGGTGGCAGCATTTGAACTGCCTCCTCCTAGACCAGCACCTATTGGGATATTTTTGTTGATGATGATTTTATGAGAGCTAAAAAACTCATCTAACTCGTTTGAAAAGCCGGCTCTTTTTAGCTCATCTACCGCTTTTTGGATGATGTTATCTTTTATATCGCGGTTATTGCATTCTATAGCAAACAAATCTGATTTCTTAAAATAAATTTCATCAAAAAGCTGCTCACAGAGGATAAAGCGCGATAAAATTTCGTGGTAGCTACCTCTAGTGCCAACTATCTTTAAAAATATATTTATCTTTGCAAAGCTTTTCATTTCTCGATTTTTTTGGCTAGCTCGTGGATATCGGCTTCACTTGCAGTTTTTGTGGCATGGATATTTTCATTTTTGATATCATTTGCTAATTCGCTTCTTAGTATCATTGTATTTCGTGGCGCTTCGATACCGAGTTTAACGGTATTTTTTGAAATATTTACTATGACAACTTTTATGTCATTTCCTATTAAAATTTCTTCATTTTCTTTTCTTGCGAGGATTAACATTTTTCAACCTTATTTAGAGTGTAATTTATAGTATCATCCGTGATTTGGATTACGCTCATAAATTTATCATAATTTAGCAAATAAATTCCTTGCTTTTGTGTTTCAAAATCGTTAATTTTTAATTTCTTACCATCAAGAATATCATTTATTTCCCCAAAGTATGTATTCTTCTGAATGTTTAAAAAATCACAAATATTTAAAAATTTTTCATTTTCGTAGCAAAATTTGCCTTCACTTATCCTTTTTAATGAGCTTAAAGTTACATTATAACCAAACTTTTTTCCAAAAATTTCTGCATAAGAGCGGATGTAACTACCCTCACTTACACTTAAACGAAGTGTCAAAAAAGGGTGTGAATAATTCAAAATTTCACTCTCATAAATTTCCATTATCTCTGGCTTTAGCTCAAATTCCTCGCCGCTTCTTGCTAACTTGTAAGCTCTTATGCCATTTACATGTTTGGCGCTAAATTTTGGCGGGACATAGCTTATCTTGCCTGTTAGCTCGCCTCTTATGGCTTCAAGTCTTTCTAAACTTAGCTCTTTTACATTTGAAATTTCAGTGATATTTTCATTATCCATGCTAGGACTACTTGCCCCTAGCCAGATCGTAGCTTCATAGACTTTTGGACTTTTATCTAAAAATCTAAAAAATTTCGTATACGAGCCAAAAGCGACTATTAGGCAGCCACTAGCAAATGGATCAAGTGTACCTGAAAATCCAGCTTTTTTAACGCCGTATTTTCTCTTTAATCGCCCTAAAAAGTGGTTTGAGCTCATGCCAGCTGGCTTATTTGCCACGAAGATGGCGTTCATACGGCCTTTTCCACGAAGCTTGACATGATCTCTCTTACGTTGCCACCAAAATTTATAGTGAGCTTAAACTCTTTTTTGATCTTACTAACCGCACTCACCCTACCGATACCAAAAATTTTATGCTTAACCAAGTCGCCTTTTTTAAATTCATTACTCTTTTCGATGACTAGCGAGCCATGCGTGATACCGCTCTCACTTAAAAATCTACTCTTATTTAGCCTCGTGCGCTGACCCTTGTAAAAGCGCGAATTTGCAAAGCTTAGACTAAGTGTCTTTTTAGCTCTTGTGATCGCCACGTATGCAAGTCTGCGTTCTTCTTCGATGTCGCTGCCATCGCCGATGAGTGGAAAAAATCCCTCTTCAAGACCGATAACAAAAAGGTGCTCAAATTCAAGACCCTTGCTCGCATGCACGCTCATGATGCTAATAGCCTCGTCGCTGATGCCATCTTGCTCGCTTGTTAGTGTGATCTCGTTTAGAAATTCCTCTAGATCAAAGCTTGGATTTTGTTTGATTTGATCTTTTAAAACCGCGTAAAACTCGTCGATGTTTGCCGCTCTTTCAGCACCATCTGGCAGGCTCTCGTAGTATTTTTTCACGCCAAATTTAGCTTCAAATTTATCTATTAGGTCAAAAACCGAGCTGCTTTCTTGAAGCTCTTTTAGGCTGTTCGCAAACTCAACAAGTGCCGATTTCACCTTTTTACTAAAGGCTTCATCGTTATCAGAGATGTTTGAGATCGCCTCGTAAATGGAAATTTTGCCCTCAAATGCCATTTTTTCAAGCTTATCAAGGCTTACTTTACCAAGGCCGCGCTTTGGACGGTTTATGATGCGCCTTATTGAAAAATCATCGTTTGGATTATTTATCAGCCTTAGGTAGCTTATGATATCTTTGATCTCGGCTCTTTCGTAAAATTTTACACCACCGACCATTTTATAGGCGATCTGCTCTTTGTTTAGTCCATCTTCAAGTGAGCGAGAGAGCGCGTTTATGCGGTATAAGATCGCGATATCTTTTGCTTGCACGCCTTTGCTTAAAAGCTCTTTTATACATTTTGCGATCTTACCAGCCTCAACGCTCTCATCAAAGCTCTCTATCAAATTTACGGCCTCGCCTTCGCCTTTTGTGCCCACTAGCTTCTTGCCAAGGCGGTTGCGGTTATGATCTATCAGCTCATTTGCGGCTTTTAGTATTGCCTCGCTCGAGCGGTAGTTCTTCTCAAGTCTAATGATCTTTACATCTTTAAACTGATCTTTGAAATTTAAGATATTATCTATTTTCGCGCCACGCCAGCCGTAGATGCTTTGATCATCATCGCCCACGACGCAGATGTTTTCGTGGCATAGACAGAGCTTTTTTAGCAGTTTATACTGAAGGTCGTTTGTATCTTGATACTCATCGACCATTATGTATTTGTAGCGGTTTGAAATTTCTCTAGCAAGATCTTCGTTTTCATCTAAAATTTTATAAGTAAGCCCAAGCAGATCATCAAAATCAACAAGATTATTTGTTTTGAGATAATCTTCATATTTTTCATAAATTTGAGCAGCTTGTTTGTAAAAGTTATCCTTGCTCTTGTCAAATGAAGAGAAATTTGCGTTTTTATAGACCTCTTCGACGCTTAAAAGTGAATTTTTGTAGTTTGAAATTTCGCTTGACAAAATCGCCGTGGCAACTGGACTTTCAAAGCTTTTGATGATGCGTTTTTTATCATCTGTGTCGATTATGACGAAATTATTTTTTCTGCCAAGCTTTTCTATATAGAGTTTTAAAAACAAAAGTCCAAATTTGTGAAATGTACAAAGCAGCGGTGAGTAGTTTTTGCCACTTTGGCTTAGCATCGCCATGGCTCTACTTCGCATCTCGTTGGCGGCTTTGTTTGTAAAAGTAAGAGTTAGTGTATTTGCCGCATCTATACCGACCTCACCGATGAGGTAGGCAAGTCTAGTTGTGATTGTCTTTGTCTTGCCGCTGCCAGCTCCTGCAAGTATGAGCATCGAGCCATCTATATGAGTAGCTGCTTCGCGCTGAGATTCGTTTAAATTTGATAGTAATTTTTCCATTTTTTGCTTTTTAAATTTTCTTTTGATTTTAGCCAAAAATGCTTAAAATTACTATTTTTCTTAAATATATCTTTATTTTTTGGGTTTTGCAAAAAGACTGAGGCTGATTTTTTAGCGTGATCGACTTGCTTCTCTTTTGGCTTGTAGATAGAGAAATTTACAAGGATCGGGCTATTTTCAACCAAAATTTGAACCACTGCACCGAGCGGAAAGGAGACCACTGAGGCAAAATTTTCACTACCAAAGCCAGCCTCAAAACTAAGCTCATCTTGCGTTAACTTTGCACTCTCAAGCGTATAGCCACCAAGTGAAAACATAATGACTGGCATGCTAAAGCTTCTACTTATCTCATCTGGTAAGCTTGGCTCAAAGCTAACTAGCGGTAAATTTGCCATAACTGAGAAATTTACCCCTTTTTCAAGCAAAAAATCAATGCATTCATAGACGTGCATCTTCATCAAAAGCGAAAATTTCTCATCATCTAAAATTTCGTCTAACATCTTATTCCTTTGAAATTTCTAAAAACTCATCTACTAGCTTTTTAACCTCGTTTATACCGATCTGCCAGAAATTTTTATCATCGATATCAAAGCCAAATTTACCAACAAGCTCCCTTGGGCTAAGGCTGCCACCAAGGCTTAAAAACTCGGTGTAAATTTCTACAAAATTTTTGCATTTGCCGCTTTTGTAAAGTCCAAAAAGTGCAAGCACTAGAAGCTGCGCGTAAGAGTAGGCATAGCAGTAAAACGGCGTGTGGATGAAGTGCGGGATGTAGCTCCACCAAATTTTGTAGTAGTCATTTAGCGTTACACTTTTACCAAACATCTTTTTACTTTCTTTTAGCCAAATTTTATTTAGCTCATCTAAACTGATCTCGCCCTCATGTGCGTGTACAGCTCGCTCAAAAGTGGTGAAATTTATCTGGCGGTAAAGCGTGGCAAATATATCCTCGATCTTTCCAGCGAGTAGTGAAATTTTCTCTTTTTTGCTAAGGCCGTCTTTTATGTGGTCAAAAACTAGCATCTCGCAAAAGACTGAAGCCGTCTCGGCTGTGGTTAGTGGCGTGTCTGAGTTTAGGTAGCTTACGCTATATGAGAGCTTTTGATGCACGGCGTGACCAAGCTCGTGAGCTAGTGTAAATAGATCGCGTCTTTGGTTTGTGTGATTTAGCAAAACATAAGGATGCGTGTCGCTTGATCCTGAGTGAGAAAATGCCCCGCCTCGCTTGTTTGGCGCTGGATAAACGTCGATCCAACCGTCACTAAAGGCACTTTTAGCGATTTCGCCAAACTTGCTTGAGAAATTTGAAAATGCTTTTAAAACTATCTTTTTGCACTCATCAAATTTATACTCGCCCTCGCTGCTAAGAGGCGCGTATCTATCGTAGTCATAAAGCTTTTTAAGGCCTAAAATTTCTCTTTTTCGCTCGTAAAATTTAGAGACTAGGTCAAAATTTTTCTCAGTTACGGCAATGAGCGAATCAACGCTTTTTTTGGTGATTTGATTTTCAAGGTGTCTTGGCTCTTCAGGAAACTTGAAATTTCGCAGCTCGTAGCTCGTTTTTAGATCGGTTTTTATCATATTATATATATAGCCAAGAAGGTGCTGGTGTTTGCTAAGCTCATTTGAAAGGCTTTTGGCGGCTAGTTTTCGCACGTTTTGATCGTTATCATGAAGCTTAGCTAAAATTTCCTCTTCGCTTAAAAGCTCGCCTTTAAATTTAAACCTCATCTTGCTCATACTCTCATCAAAAAGCCTTGAAAAGCCCTCAGCCCCAGTGCTTGCAGTGCGAAGTAAGACTCTTTCTTCGGCAACGCTTAGTTGGTGTGGTTTTGCTTTAGCGAGATTGCTTAGATAGTAGCCATATTTTTTAGAGCTTTTGATAATTTCTTCTTGTTTTTTAGGGCTAAACTCATTAAATTTGATCTCAAAAAATATCAAATTTTCATTTGCTTTTGTTGCTATCTCATCGATCTTTGCGTAAAATGCACCCTTGCTTGTATCTTTGGCAAAATTTAAAAAAGCATAAGTCATTACTTTTGAAATTTTAGCTATCAAGCTTTCATATTCGCCAAATGCCTTTAAAAACTCATCTGTTTTTAAATTTTCATATTTTTCTAGGTATATATCTTTAAATTTTTTGCACTCTTTTTGTAAATTTCGTGCATTTTGCTCGCATTCTTTTTCATTTGTAAAAAGTGCTTTTAGATCCCAAACCTGCATAAATTTCCTTTTTAATTTTTGGGATATTTTACAAAAAAATGGATAAAAGTAAAATTTCAGCCAAAATTTAGCTGAAATTTTATGAATATTAGTTTGAAGTTTCTGAAGCTACTGCTGTAAAAAGCACGTCTGATGAGCTATTTAGCGCAGTTTCAACTGAGTCTTGGATAACACCAATGGTAAAACCAACTGTTACAAACTGCATTGCGATGTCATTACTGATACCAAAAAGACCGCACGCTAATGGCACTAGAAGCAAAGAGCCACCAGCTACACCAGAAGCGCCGCATGCTCCAAGTGCAGATATGAAGCAAAGAAGCAGCGCGTCACCAAATGTGACTGTTATAGATGGAATAGAATTTACCGCTGTGAGCGCTAGAATACTGATCGTAACTGCTGCTCCACCCATATTTATAGTAGCTCCAAGCGGGATCGAGATCGAATAAAGCTCTTCTTTTAGACCAAGCTTTTTGCAAAGCGCCATATTTACAGGGATGTTTGCAGCTGAACTTCTTGTAAAAAATGCTGAAATAGCACTCTCTTTTAAGCAAATCATGACAAGTGGATAAGGATTTTTTCTAGTTAATACAAAAACCATGGCTGGATAGATGATAAATGCGACAACAAGCATTGCTCCAACAAGAACTAAAATTAGTTTTAGATATCCTGCAAGTACTTCAAACCCAGTTTCATGAATGCTGATAGTAACCATACCAAAGATGCCAAATGGAGCTAGTCTAATGATAAATTTAACAATATGAGTTACACCATCGCTTATGTCTTTAAATACTTTTTTGGTCTCAGCTGTGGAATTTCTAAGTGCTATACCACTGCCTACTGCCCAGGTAATGATGCCTATATAGTTGCCATTTGCAAGGGCGTTTATTGGATTTTCGACCATTTTATAAATGAGATCTTTTAAAACATTGGTAATTCCTTGAGGCGCTGACATATCAGCACTTGCAAGACCTTTTAAAGAAAGCTCCACTGGGAATAAGAAACTAGCAACAACTGCAACAACGGCTGCTAAAAATGTACCAATTAGATAGAGTGTAATGATCTTTTGCATACCTTTTGTATGACCAAAATCTCTTAAAATGATGGATGTCGCTACTAAAACAAAGACAAGAATTGGTGCGATAGCTTTTAAAGCACCTTTGAATAAATCGCCTAAAACTGAAGCTGAAGCAGCGATAGAATCGGCTGAGCTAGCTTTTTCTTTGGCTTCATTTAGCTGCTTGGCTTCATCCTGACTAAGGCGAGTTTTTATAACTTCATCTACGCTCAAACCACTCTCGTTTTGAATAGTTTGAATTTTAGCTGAAATATTGTTGTAAGGAGTTGCTTCGTAGTGTGTGTAAAAGCCAACTAGGGCACCTAGAATGATACCAACTAAAATTTGAACTATCAAATTTCCATCGGCGTATCTTCTTGCTATGTTTTTAAGCATATTCATTTGACACCTTAATAAATTAGTTTTTTGTTGATTTTAGCTAAACAATTTTTAAATATAAAGAATTTGATAAAGATTAATTAGCTTTTTAAATAGATTTGTTACAATTGCACAAAATTTTAGTTAATAAAAGGATAAAAATGTATCTATTTACCTCTGAAGTTGTAAGTCCAGGTCATCCAGATAAATGTGCTGATATAATCGCTGATAGCATAGTGGATACTATTTTAACACAAGATCCAAATGGTCGTGTTGCAAGCGAAGTTTTTGTGGCTGGAAAAAACATAGTAATAGGTGGAGAGATAAACTCAAAGGTAAAACTCTCATATAAGGACTACGAAAAGATCGTAAAGGACGCTCTTGCACATATCGGATATGATGGAAAGAGTAATTTTACAAAAGAGCAGTGTTTGCACCCAGATGATATCGAGGTCAAAGTTTGTTTAAATCAACAAAGTCCAGATATAAATCAAGGTGTTGATCAAAGTAGTGGTGAGATAGGAGCAGGCGATCAAGGCATCATGTTTGGCTTTGCAAGCTGCGAAGCGAAAGAATTTATGCCAGCGGCTATAACTTACGCAAGAATGCTTTGCGATAAAGTTTATAAATTTGCAAAAGCAAACCCCGATAAACTTGGTGTTGATATAAAAACACAAGTTACAATTGACTATGGTAGCAAAGACAACTTTGAAAACTGCAAACCGCAAAGTATCCACACTATCGTCGTCTCTGCTCCTTGCACGGAGAGTATGAAGATAGAAGAGCTTCGCGCTTTGATTCAAAATTTAATAGACGAAACTGGCCTTCCAAAAGAGCTATATAATAAAGAAAAAACGATCATTTATATAAACCCAACAGGCAGATATGTAAACCACAGCTCACTTCACGACAGTGGTCTAACAGGCAGAAAACTAATCGTTGATAGCTTTGGTGGATATAGCCCGATAGGTGGTGGTGCTCAGTCAAGCAAGGACTACACAAAGGTTGATCGCAGCGGACTTTACGCAGCGCGCTGGATAGCTAAAAATATCGTAGCAGCTGGCCTTGCTAAAAAATGTATCGTTCAGATAAGCTACGCTATCGGCGTTGCAAAGCCAACTTCAGTTAGTGTTGATACCATGGGAACTCATGCAAATGGCGTAAATGACGATATGCTTTCAAATTTTGTAAGCGAGCATTTTTCTCTAACACCTCGCTGGATTACAAATAAATTTGGTCTTGATAAGCCAAGCAAAGAGACATTTTTATACGCAAAAGTAGCTGCAAAAGGTCAAGTGGGAAATGCAAAATACCCTTGGGAGAAGCTTGATGCGGTTGATACCTTCAAGGCTTTACTGAAAAAATAATCAAAAAAGTGGCTTTATCTTAAAAGCCACTTTAAATTTCTTTTAAAACTCATCCCAAAATGCTTTTTTGGGCTTTATGATCTCGCTTTTTGAGCCATTTACGCTGTGATAGACCGCTTTATTATATTTTGTAGCAAGGTGCTTTATAAGCACTCTTTGAAGTACAGGTTCACTACTTGGCACAAACCAGCCATTGTTTGTGATGGCCACGACCGCGTCAAATTCGCCCTTATAAAGCTCCTCTCTTGTTGCCTCGTAGCAGATAGCGTTTCTGATTTTAACTCCATCTATCTCATAGTCGCTAAAATTTTCAGCCTTTTTAAAGTCACTAGCTCCGCCAAAAAATAGCTTATTAACCGCATCTTGCATAAAATTTGGTAGAGGAATTTCTTCGCCAAAAGGGACTAAAAATTTCTTATCCATTCGCCTAAGATTGCCATCTTGAAACAAAAATGCAGAGTTGTAAATTTGCTTATTTTCATAGGCAAGTGCGCCAGCTACGATGGTTATCTTTTTTGAAAGCTCTTTTAGCTCATCAACAAGCAGTGGCTCATTTGTCATAAATAGTGGAAATGCACTCTCAGGAAGGACTATAAGGCGTTTTTGCCCAGCTATGGCGCTACTTATCATGTCTAAATTTTCATTTGTAAATTTCATACGTAAATTCTTATCCCAGCGTACTCTTTGAGCGACATCTGTGTTTATTAGTTCCACATCAAATGGCAGAGTTTTTGCCTCGCTACTTTTAAACTGCAAAGCGGCGATTAGGCAGATAAAAGCTAGGCCAAATTTTAAAAATTTATTATTTAAGCTTAAAGAGATGGCTGCTAAAAATATAAATATAAGCCCTCTCGTGTTTGGCTCAAAAGGCCCCAAAACAAGCGTGGCTTCAAGGTTGAACCAGTTAAAGCCAAATGGGTGAACGTAGCTTACTAAAAATAGCAAAATGGCTCTTAGTGCTACAAAGCTTGGAAAAGAGGCCATCCAAAACATAAGGCCGTAAACAAGGGCCACAAATAGGATAACGAATGGTATAAGCCAGATCAGATCATAGTAGATAAAACTAAAGCTGATCCAATAAAACCATAAAATTCCAGTGAAAAATCCAGCTACAAAAAATCCAGCCCTGCTTAAATTTATGATGATGTAAATTCCAGTCAAAGTTAAAAACGGTGAGATGAAATTCAAGAGCGAATTTTCAAAGAAGCTTAAAAAAATGAAGTTAGAGAGCAAAAAAGCACCAACAAAGGCTTTTATTATAATTTTAGTGCTAAAATGTCCCTTTAAAAATCTTACAAATAAGGAAATCCATGCAAAACGCAGAATTTTTAACATCACTACTACCCCTTGTTGTGCTTTTCGCTATCTTTTACTTTTTGGTTATTAGACCTCAACAAAAGCAACAAAAAGCCCATGCAGCGATGCTTGCAGCTCTTGATAAAGGCGATAAGATAATAACTAATGGCGGACTTATATGCGAAGTGATTAAGGCCGAAAATGATTTTATCAAAGTTAAACTTAACGATGATGTAATCGTTCGCATAGCACGCGAGTTTGTAGCTAAAAAGATCGAAGATAAATAATGCGTAACGCAAGAGTCACATATAGGCTAATTATCTTAATATTGGCTTTGATTTTTGGTTTTGGCTTTTCGGTGCCATCTTTTTTTCAAACACAAAGCGGAGCTAAAATTTCACTTGGTCTTGATCTTCAAGGTGGCCTTCATATGCTACTTGGTGTTGAAACGAGCGAAGCTATTCACTCAAAAATAAAATCAATAGCTGGAAGTATAAATTATTATGCTAAAAAAGAAGATGTGTTAATTGATAAATTTAAGATTAAAGAAGAGAACATTGACTTTACTCTTCTTGATAGCGACGAAGCTCCAAAAGTAGATAAAGCACTGGCTGAGATAAAGGGGCTTGATATCAAAAAAGATGGTTTAAATTACAGCATATCTTTAACCGAACAAGAAAGAACGGATACGATCGAGTATGCGATCTCGCAAGCTGTTGAAACTATTAGAAATAGGCTTGATCAGTTTGGCCTAGCTGAGCCAACTGTTGCCAGACAAGGCAAAGACAATATCCTAGTTGAGCTTCCTGGTATAAAGACTGAAGAGGATGAGCAAAGAGCAAGAGATCTTATCGCAAAGGCTGCTCACTTACAGCTTATGGCAGTTGATGATAAAAGGCAAGATCAGGCCAATACAATGAGTGAGGCTGAAGCTGAGAGCTACGGCGACGTGATCTTTAAGGATGCTAAAAATGACCGCGTGAAATATGTCGTTAAAAATATCCCAGTGCTTGACGGCTCTATGCTAACTGACGCAAAGGTTGCATTTTCTCAGCAAAATAACCTACCGATCATAAATTTTACACTAAATTCAGAAGGCGCTAGAATTTTTGGTGATTTTACTGGCGCAAATGTGGGTAAAAGGCTTGCTATTGTGCTTGATGGCAAGGTTTATTCAGCTCCAGTTATAAACGAAAGAATAGGTGGCGGCAGCGGCCAGATCAGCGGTGGTTTTACCCTTGATGAGGCTCACGATGTAGCGATCGCACTTAGAAGTGGTGCACTTTTAGCACCTGTGAAGATGCTAGAAAAAAGAAGTGTTGGCCCATCTTTAGGCCAAGAGAGCATCAATCAAAGCATGGTTGCTCTTGCTGCTGGATCTATTTTAGTCGTGCTATTTATGCTAGTTTATTATGGAATTTCTGGAATTTTTGCAAATATCGCACTAGTTGCGGATGTCGTTATATTAGTCGCTGTTATGGCACTTTTTGGAGCGACGCTTACTCTGCCAGGTATGGCTGGTATCGTGCTAACTATCGGTATGGCGGTTGATGCAAACGTCATCATAAATGAACGTATCCGCGAGCTTTTGCGTGAAGGCGTGGCGATAAGAACAGCTGTTCAAAAGGGTTATGAGCACGCCATGAGTGCGATCATTGACTCAAACTTAACTACCATTATCACAGTTGCGGTGCTTTACGCTTATGGCACTGGCCCAGTTAAAGGCTTTGCAGTAACAATGGCAATAGGTATCATGGCTTCGATGCTAACAGCTATACTTGGCACACATGGCATGTTTGATGCAGTCATGGACAAGATAGAAAAAAGTGGAAATACCAGACTTTGGTTTGGTTATAAAAGGAGCTAGAGATGCAAATTTTTACTAAAGCAAAAGTTTATGATTTTATGCGTTTTAGATTTGCTTCACTAGCATTTTCTATATTTTTATTTGTTGGCTCTATTGTTTTACTTGCTACAAAGGGGTTAAACTACGGCATTGATTTCTCTGGCGGTACGCTTATTCAGCTAAAATACGACACCAAAGCTCCACTTGATAAAATTCGTGACGCTTTTGGTACAAATGAAGTGCTTAAAAATGCCTCTGTTACTGAGTTTGGGAGTGAAGATGAAGCTGTTATTAGATTTTCAGGATCAAGTTCAAATTTAACTGGTGACATTGGCACTGAGATAAAGCAAATTTTAAAAGATACTGGAAATTTTGAGGTAAGACGTGTTGATATCGTTGGTCCAAAGGTTGGTGACGAGCTTAGGCAAAAGGGCTTGATGGCTCTTGGAATTTCACTAATTGGCGTGCTTCTTTATATTACATTTAGATTTGAGTGGCGATTTGCACTAGCTGCAATCGCAACTGAAATTCACGATATAGTCATAACCGTCGGTGCTATTTCACTATTTGATATCGATGTAAATTTGGACACACTAGCGGCTGTTTTAACAGTTCTTGGCTACTCACTAAATGATACGATTATTATCTTTGATAGGATAAGAGAAGGCATCAAAGAGAGTAAGAGAACTGATATTGAAGGTGTTATAAACGAGTCAGTCTCAGCCACACTTTCAAGAACTATCCTAACTTCAGCAACTACGATGATGACAGTTCTTGTGTTATTTTTATTCGGTGGAGATATGATACATGGATTTTCATTTATTCTTATCGTTGGTATTGTCATAGGAACGATCAGTTCGATCTACATCTCTTCGCCGTTTCTTATCTGGTTTAAATTTAGCATCGAGCATTTTAGAAGTAGAGAGACTGAAAAGCAAAAGATAAAAAAAGAGCGTGAAAAAGAGCGTGCTATGTTTGAGAAAGGCGTTGTGTAAGGAGGGATAATGAACTGGGGAAAAGTTATCTACATATTTTTTGCATTGATGAGTCTTACGACTACGGCAGAATTTTTATATGATAAAAATGAGATTGCACTCTTTGTGGCGGCTAGTATAAATTTGGTTTCAACGCTACTTAAGATCGGTGTTAAAAATTTACTCTCAGCTGAGCTTTTTGCAAGCTCGCTGGTTGCTGATTTACACCTTATACCAGCTTTTGTTATTCTGCAAGTCTCTGAAAATATAACACTTAGCTATTCGTTGGCTATTGGTGCAGTCATCGCAAATATATTTTCACTAGCCTTGGTTTTAATAGAATCAAGTAAAGCTCAAGAAGAATTTTAGGAGAAAAAATGGCTGAAAAGAGAAAATATGAGCCTTTAAAGATAGAAAAAAAATGGCAAGAGATTTGGGATAAAAATGAAGAATTTGAACCAAAAGATGACCTAAGCTTGCCAAAAAAATATATCCTAAGTATGTTCCCATATCCAAGTGGACGCATACATATGGGGCATGTAAGAAACTACTCTATTGGCGATGCACTTGCTAGATCATATAGAAAAAGCGGCTACAACGTGCTTCATCCTATTGGCTTTGATAGCTTTGGCATGCCAGCTGAAAACGCAGCCATAAAACATAAAATTCACCCTAAAATTTGGACCTATGAAAATATCGACTATATGAAAAAAGAGCTAGCAAGCCTTGGCTTTTCATTTTCTAAAAAGAGAATTTTAGCCACATCTGACCCACTTTACACAAAGTGGGAGCAAAGCTTTTTTATAAAGATGTTTGAAAAAGGGCTTGTTTATAGAAAAAATGCAATTATAAATTGGTGCGAATACGATCAAACTGTGCTTGCAAATGAGCAGGTGGAGGATGGCAAATGCTGGAGATGTGGTAATGATGTTGTACAAAAAGAGCTTCCAGGATATTACTTCAATATCACAAAATACGCTAGCGAGCTACTTGACGATTTGAAGCTTCTTGAAGGCAAATGGCCAAATCAAGTAATTACAATGCAAGAAAACTGGATCGGCAGAAGCTACGGCTTGGAGTTTAAATTTTATCTTGATGAGGCTTCAAAAGAGGCTTTAGGTGGTAAATTTGATGGCTTTGAGGTATTTACTACAAGAGCTGATACGATTTACGGCGTTAGCTACACAGCCCTTGCTCCTGAGCATCCTATAGTAAAAGCGTTGCTTGAGAGTGATAAAATTGATGAAGGCAAAAAGGCAAAGATAAAAGTAATCCTAAATCAAAGTCCAAGAGAGCGTCAAGCGAGCGAAAAAGACGGAGAATTTTTGGGAATTTACGTCGTTCATCCACTCACAAATGAAAAGATCCCAGCTTGGGTTGCAAATTTCATCCTAGCTGACTACGGCAGTGGCGCTATCATGGCTGTACCTGCACATGATCAAAGAGATTACGAGTTTGCAACTAAATTTAATCTACCTATAAAACCAGTCGTAAAGCCACTTGATGGCGAGAGCGATAGCTCTAAAGCATACTCTGAGTATGGAGTTGCTATAAATTCTGAGCTGATAAATGGCCTTAATTCAGAAGAGGCTAAAAGCTTTATAATAGAGAAATTTGAAAAAGATGGCCTTGGCAAGAGGATCACAAACTACAAACTAAGAGACTGGGGAATTTCTCGCCAAAGATACTGGGGTGCGCCAATACCAGTAGTGCACTGCAAATGCTGCGGCGTAGTGCCTGAAAAAGAGGAAAATTTGCCTATCGCGCTACCTGAAGATGTTGAGATCACAGGCGAGGGCAACCCCCTTGATAAACACCCAACTTGGAAATTTGCAAAGTGTCCAAAATGTGGCAAAGACGCGATCAGAGAGACTGATACGATGGATACATTTGTGGAGAGTAGCTGGTATTTTGCTAGATTTGCAAGCGATGAGAAGACTTGGGAGCAAAAAGCGCTTGATGAAAAGAGCGTGAATTATTGGATGAATGTAGATCAGTATATCGGCGGTATCGAGCATGCGATCTTACACCTTTTATACGCTAGATTTTTCCAAAAGGTCTTAAGAGATCTTGGCTATCTAAGGGACGATGAGCCATTTGAAAATCTGCTAACTCAAGGCATGGTCTTAAAAGATGGCAAAAAGATGAGCAAAAGCAAGGGCAACGTCGTAGACCCTGACGATATTATTAATAAATATGGTGCTGATACGGCAAGACTCTTTATCCTGTTTGCTGCTCCTCCTCAAAAAGAGCTTGAGTGGAATGACAGTGCAGTCGAGGGTGCATTTAGATTTTTAAATAGACTTTGGGAAAAGGCACAAACTATCAAAAAGATGGATAAAATCCCAACCATAGACCATGAGAGTTTAAGCAAAGATGAGAAATTTGCAAGGCTAAAAATTTATGAAGCGCTCAAAAAATCAACTGAGGTTTTTGGTGATACATTTGCTTTTAATACATTGATAGCTGCGTGTATGGAGGCACTAAATGCCATAAATGCGCAGGATAACGAAGATGTAAATGCTGAGGGCTTTTTTATTATTTTGAATTTGCTTGAGCCTATCGTGCCGCACATTGCAAACGAGCTTAGCGAAGAGTTATTTGGTCGCAAAAATTTTACAAAACTTGAGATGAAAGAAGAGGTTTTTGTAAAAGATAGCATAAGCCTGGCTATAACCGTAAATGGTAAGAAAAGAGCAGAGTTTGAAGTGGCTGCAAATGAGAGCGAGAGTGAAATTTTAAACATAGCTAAACAAAATGTGGCTAAGTGGCTTGAGGGTAAGGAAATTTTAAAAGAGATTTACATAAAAGGCAAATTAGTAAATTTTGTCATTAAAGGATAAATTTTGAGGTACTTTTTAGCATTTTTTGTAGCGATATTTATCTGTGGGTGTGGCTATAAACCAGTATCAAAGATCACGCAAGATCTTGTCGGTGAGAGAATTTACGTCGATGTGATTATTAGTAAAGAAGAGCCAAAAAATAGTGTTTGGATAAAGGATGCTGTAAAAGAGGGTATGGTGGCAAGGCTAAATAAAAACCTATCAAGTAAAGAGAGTGCTGATACTTCGATAATTATTTCGGTAAAAGATTTAAATTACGAAGCAATAATTTATGATGAGTTTGGTTATATCACCTCATATAAAGCATTTTTAAGGCTAAACTATAAGACAAGATTTAAAGATGGTACCGTGGTTGACATTCCAGCTACTGGCGAATATGACTTTAGTGTCGCAAGACGCCAAAAAAGCGTAAGATACGCAGATAGTGTCATTAGTGATACTCAAAAATACGAAGCTATCAAAGAGGCGTCAAAAGAGGCCTTTGATGAGTATATCGCAAATTTAGCGGTAAAAGGATATAGAAATGGCAGCAGTAACCGTTAGTCAAATAGTCAAGGAAGCCTTAAATGAGATCAAAGATCGCCATTTGATGCTAACGCCAGAGAATTATACTGAGGTCTATAATGAAATTTCTAAAAAATACGGCTTTACAACAGAAGAGAGCAAAAAGATAGAAAAATATATCTCAAGGCTTGGCGATGAATATAAAAATCAAGCCATAAGCCTTCATATAAAGACGGTCGATGAGTTTGTTGCTTTTATGACTGCTAGGCTATCTAGAGGCGCTCAGCAAGGGATGGGTCTTGCGACTGATGATAAAAAGCTAAAATCACTAAACGCATTTGCTAGAAGAATTCTCCAAGCTATCTCAATGCTTCACAATAAAGATGCAAAAACCTTAGCAGAGCAAAGTATGCAACTGCTTGCTAGAAGATATGATGAGAAAAATCTTGACGATATTTGTTTGAAATGGTTTGACTTTATAAGCTCGTACGATACTGAGTTTTTGGAGTTTTTAAAATATTATGGCGTAAGAGATTTTGATGATCTAAAAACCATGAGTTCTGAGCTTGAGAAATTTCTTGCACAAAAAGATGAAAATAGCGAAGAACATGCTTTGGCTGAGCTTTTAAATTTTGCCCTTGAGCCTTCTATTACAAGAGAGCTTGCTGATGAATTAAGCACGATAAGAGGCATTTTAAAGCAAAATCCTAAAAGCTTAAATAGTAAAGAATTTCAAGAAAAAGTAAAAGCATTTGTTGATCGTAGAATCGAAGAAGATAGAACAGAAATAATCGAAAAAGTTGGTTCGCTAAATAATATCTTACAAAATATAAGCGAGAGAATTTCTGATATTGCAGCTAGTTCACAAAGTAGTACAGATAAAGTAAAAAGTATTAAAAATGATCTTAAAAATGTAAATTTAAACACAAATAGTATCGATCAAGTAAGAAGTATGCTTATCGAGATCGCTAGCGCTTTGGAGATCGAGAGTAAAGAGCTAGGCATAGAGATGCACAATAGGCAAGCTACTATTTCAGAGCTTCAAAATAGAGTGATCAGTCTTGAAAAAGAGCTTGAGGAAGCTAAGCTTGAGAGTAAAGAGGACTTTTTGACAAAAGTATCTACTAAGCGTGCTTTGATGAATGAGATTCAACGCATCGAAGAAGCATATAAACGCTATGGTACCGACTATTCTATTTGCTTTGTTGATATTGATTATTTCAAAAAAATAAACGATACTTATGGTCATGAGGCTGGAGATGTTATACTCTCGGCAGTAGCTCAAGTACTTAAGAAAAATGCTAGAAAGGTTGATTTTGTTGGTAGATACGGTGGTGAAGAATTTGTAATCTTACTTCCAAGTACTGGCTTAAAAGATAGCGTTAAATTTGGAGATAAGCTAAGAAGCATGATAGAAAATTTTAAATTTATCTATAAAAATGAGCGCATTAAGGTTACTATTAGTTCTGGCATAGCGACAAGAAGTGCAAATTTAAGTGAGACAATGACGCTTGAGGCTGCTGATAAGATGCTTTATCTCTCAAAAGAAAATGGTAGAAATCAAGTAATGCCAAAGATAATCGAGGATAAATGAATCTATCTAAATTTCTTGACGGCAAGCCACTTTACTATAAAGAGATCGATTATGGCAGGATTATTAGAGCGTATGCGACTATAAAAGAACATATAAAGCCATTTAAGATTATTCACATAATAGGCACAAACGGCAAAGGAAGCACAGGACGCTTTTTGGCGCAAATCTTAGGCCAAAATGGCGCAAAAGTAGGGCATTACACAAGTCCGCATATATTTAAATTTAACGAGCGATTTTGGTTAAATGGTGAGGTCGCTAGTGATGAAATTTTAGAAGCAGCTCATGAGCGTTTGCAAGCCATTCTAAGTGATGAATATAAGATAAAAACGAGCTATTTTGAGTATATGACGCTGCTTTCTGCGGTGCTTTTTGAGGGTTGCGACTACTTTGTCTGCGAAGCTGGTATGGGCGGTGTGCTGGATGCGACAAATGTTTTTGAAAAAGAGTTAAGCATTTTTACGCCCATTGGCCTTGATCATACGGCAGTTCTTGGAGATAGCTAGAAGAAATTTCACGCACGAAATTTAAAGCCATGGGCAAAAGAGCTATTTTAAATGACGAAATGAATGATACAAGTATCGCTATCGCAAAAGAGATCGCAAGTGAAAAAGGCTCCACTTTAAGCTTCCCAAGAGAAAATTTAACCAAAGAAAATTTAAGCGAGATCGCAAGCTATGCAGATAAATTTAATCTGCCAGAGTTTTTACGATCAAATTTAACTCTAGCCTACGCCGCTGCTAAAATTTTAGATAACAAAATAGACATAAAAAAGCTTGATACTCTCACACTTCGAGGCAGATGTGAAAAGATTGCTTCAAATTTATACGTAGATGTTGGTCACAACGAGCTTGGCGCAAAGGCTGTGGCTAAGAAATTTAGCCAAGGTGAGTTTGCCAGTAAGAAGCTTACTTTAGTCTATAATTCGTTCTTGGATAAAGATTTCAAGGCAGTTTTAGCAGCACTTAAGCCGGTTATTGATGACGTGCTACTATATCACTACCACTGCGATGGCAGGGAGCTTGGCGGAGAACTTATAAACAAGGCGTTAAATGAGCTAGAAATTTCATACAAAGACTTTGAACTAAGCGATATGAACGACGTAAAAGAGGCTAGAAACGGCAAAATTTATCTAGCTTTTGGCTCATTTCATCTAGTCGAAGCCTTTTTAAAAGAGTACTATGCAAGCAAAGGTTTATGAGTATCTTTTAGCAAATGCTCCGCAAATTCTTATCTGTGAAGATGAGAAGGAAGCGGCTCTTTGTGCTGATGCGGCTAGTTTTGCTGGTTTTAGTGCATTTAGGTTGCCTGATTTTAGAGCCAAAAAAGGTGATGATTTAAGAAGCTTTAACGAAGAGCTTTTTGAAATTTCATCAGTACTTAGCAAATACTATAAATTTGATGGCAAAAAGATTATCATTAGTCCATTTAGCACCCTTTTAAACCCACTTCCAACGCAAAAAAATTTAGAGAGCTCCACGGTCAAGTTAAAAGATAATATAAACTTAAATGAATTTGCCGATCTGCTTATACGATTTGGCTATGAGTGTGTAGATATCGTTGAGAGCGTTGGTGAGTTTAGCGTCCGTGGCGAAGTGATCGACATTTACGGCGTAAATATGGATGATCCAGTTAGGATCTTGCTATTTGGTGATGAGGTTGAGAGCATAAGAAACTACAACACCGCCACGCAAATTAGCAATAAAGCCGAGCTAAGCGAGGCCGAGATCGTGCCGTTTATCGCAAATTTGGGCAAAGATGAGTTTGATCAAGTTAGCCAAAAGATCGAGGATATGCAAAGCGACGCCTTGGTGAGCGACCTAAATTCGCTTGGATTTTGGGCGATCGATAGCTTTAGTGACTATTTAAAAGTTTTTGACTCAAAGCTTGTTAAAAAGATCGATTTTGGAATTTATGATGTGCCTGAGGAGAAATTTAAGGGCATTGAAATTTTGCCTGAGCCAAAGACCTTTAAAGATCTAGAGGTCACTTTAAATTTTGACTTTTTTGAGTTAAATAAGAGTAAAAACATAACTGTTCTTTCAAGAAATGAGGGACTTTTTAAGGGCTATGAGCTTGATAGCTTTACAAATGTAAAACTTGAAATTTCGCCTCTTGTGGTAAATATAACTTCAAGCGACAAGATAGTCGTTTCACTAAATAAATTTGAGAAAAAAAGGCGAGTTAAACGCTCAAGCCTCGTGGTAGACGAGTTAAAAGTAAATGATTACGTCGTACATGAAGACTATGGTATAGGTAAATTTCTAGGACTTGAAAAGATCAAAGTTTTGGGCGCGACGAAGGAATTTGTGGTTATCGCCTATCAAAATGACGACAAGCTTCTTTTACCGGTTGAACATCTAAATTTGATAGATCGCTACATCGCGCAAAATGGCTCTATGGCGGTGCTGGACCGCTTAGGCAAGGCAAATTTTGCCAAGATAAAAGAAAAGGTTAGAGAAAAACTCTTCGCAATCGCTTCAAAGATCGTAGCAATGGCGGCAAAAAGAGAGCTTGTAGCTGGTAAAATTTTACAAAAAGAAGACATCTCTTATCTAAATTTTGTTCAAGACGCTGGCTTTTCATATACGAGTGATCAGCAAAAAGCGGTAAATGATATAAGAGATGAGCTAAAAAGTGGCAAGGTCATGGATAGGCTGCTTAGCGGAGACGTTGGCTTTGGTAAGACTGAAGTTGCGATGAATGCTATATTTACCTGTATAAAATCAGGCTTTAGCGCATTTTTCTTTGTACCAACGACACTTCTTAGCTCGCAGCACTACAAGACACTAAGCCAGAGATTTAGCAAATTTGACATAAAGGTCTTTAGGCTAGATCGCTTCTCAAGCGCTAAAGAGAAGTCGAGCTTGCAAAAAGCACTAAAAGAAAATGAGCCGATAGTTTGCGTGGGAACGCATGCACTTCTTGGTGTAAAGGCTGAGAATTTAGGGCTTATAGTGGTTGATGAAGAGCATAAATTTGGCGTTAAGCAAAAAGAGCAGTTAAAAGAAATTTCTCAAAATTCACACATCTTAAGCATGAGTGCCACTCCTATACCAAGAAGCCTAAATATGGCTCTTAGTAAGATAAAAACATATAGTATTTTAGCCACTCCGCCAAGCTCAAGGCTGGATGTTAGAACAAGTGTGAGAGAGTGGGACGAAAAGGTCGTCAAAGAGGCGATCATGCGTGAGCTAAGACGTGGTGGGCAGACTTTTTACATCCACAACCATATCGCAGACATCGAGCAAACGGCAAATGATCTAAGAAAAATTTTGCCAAAGCTTAGGATCTTGATACTGCATTCAAAGGTAAATGCGAAAGTTACTGAAGATGAGATGATGAAATTTGAGCGAGGCGAATATGACTTATTACTTTGCACCAGTATCGTTGAAAGTGGCATTCATTTGCCAAATGCAAACACCATAATTGTAGAAAATGCCAATAAATTTGGCATGGCTGACTTGCACCAGCTGCGTGGACGAGTTGGCAGAAGTGACAAGCAGGCCTACTGCTACTTTTTGGTGGAAGACAAAAACGCCATTAGTAAAGACGCTCTAAAACGACTTGTGGCGCTTGAGGGCAACTCATTTTTGGGCGCTGGTTCGGTGCTAGCCTATCACGACCTTGAGATAAGGGGTGGTGGTAACATCATCGGCGAGGCACAAAGCGGCCACATCGAGGCTATCGGCTATTCGCTATATCTAAAAATGCTAGAAGATGAGATAAATAAGCTTCTAAATCAAGACTCCGCAAAGCTTGACAAGATCGATCTAAAGCTTAGTGTGAGTGCCTTTTTAAATCAAGAATTTATAAGAGAAGATAGACTACGACTTGAAATTTATAGGCGCCTTAGCAAGTGCAAAGAAGTGAGTGAGGTTTACGAGATACAAAGTGAGCTTGAGGATAGATTTGGCAAGATTGATCTTTTTACAAAGCAGTTTTTAGACGTCATTATCATTAAAATTTTAGCTCTAAAAGCTGGTATAAAAACAATCTCAAATAGTGAGCAAAACATACTAATAACAAAAAATGACGATGAAAAGATCAGGCTAAAGTCAAGTAGCAAGGATGATGACGATGTATTGGCTGAAATTTTGGTCTATCTAAGAAAGGATAAGAAGTGATAGATTGGGGTGTGAAGTATGCAGCGATTTACAGAAGTACAAAAGGTATGCTAAAACCAGTTGATGATATTGATTTTGTTGATATCGACTCACTTTATGGGCTAGAAAAACAAAAAGAAATTTTACTAAAAAATACTCTAAATTTTATAGATGGTAAGGATGCGAACCACGTGCTTCTTTGGGGTGAGAGAGGATGTGGCAAGTCAAGTCTCGTAAGGGCTGTTTTTACTAAGTTTTATAAAGCCGGACTTCGCATAATCGAGCTTGGATGCGAAGATCTAAAATACCTTGGCGACATCATCGACGAGATTAGAAAAAGTGAGTTTAAATTTATCATTTTTTGCGATGATCTAAGCTTTGAAAATGGTAGCAATGAGTATAAATTTCTAAAACCTATAATGGACGGCTCTATCCAAAAACCGCCAAAAAACGTCCTTTTATACGCTACGTCAAACCGCAGACATCTAATAAGCGAGTTTAAAAGCGAAAATAAAAACTCAGAGCTAATTGACGGCGAAATCCATTACAGCGATGCAGCTCAGGAGAAAATTTCTCTATCCGATCGCTTTGGTCTTTGGATCAGCTTTTATCAAGGCAACTACGATGAGTATCTAAAAATGGTTGATTTTTACTTTAAAGACTACGCAGGTGACAAAGAGGAGCTTCATACGCTTGCTAAAAATTTTGCAACACTTAGAGCCAGTAGAAGTGGCAGAACAGCAAAGCAGTTTTATCTTACTTTTAAAGAAAATTTAAAATGACTTCAACTGATCTATTTTTAACCTTATTTAATCATAAAAGCAGAAATTTGGATGAGCTAAAATGGCCAGGTGAGGGTACTTTTGAGGTTATTTTGGGTGCTATTTTAGTGCAAAATACCAACTGGAAAAACGTAGAAAAAGCTCTAAATAATCTAAAAAATGCAGGTAAAGATAGCTTGGATGGTATTTGCGCGCTTGAAAACAGTGAACTTGCCACGCTTATAAAGCCAAGTGGCTTTTACAATACAAAGGCAAAACGTCTAAAAATGCTCTGCCTAGCTATAAAAAATGAATTTGAGAGCTTTGAAAATTTTAAAGAAAACGCAAGTCGTGAGTGGCTCATAAGCGTAAAAGGTGTTGGAGCCGAGACTTGTGATGCGATACTGGCATATGCTTGTGGTAAGCAATATATGGTCGTTGATGCTTACGCGCTTAGGATAATGGCGTATTTTGACTATAATTTTGAGTGCTACGACGAGGCTGCTGAGTGGTTTAGTTCGCTTGATTATAATGAAATTTATAAATTTCTTGATAGCAAGAAATTTGACGAGACTGAAGTTTTAAAGCTCTATCACGCTCTTATTTTGGAGTTTTGCAAAGAGAATTTCAAAGGTAAAATTTTAAGCCAAAATGGCCAAAAAATATTAAGCAGCATTAAAAATTAAACTACTAATATGTAACAACTCTTTATAAATTTGCCAAAGGTTGGGGCTTTTTATAATCTATTTTAAAATTCTGTGCTAAATTTACACAAAATTTATCTTATTTAATTTAGGAGGAGTGATGATTTACGATAACATCGTTAAAACGATTGGTAATACACCTATTGTAAAGATAAAAACAGGTGCTGATGAAGCCGAAATTTACGTAAAATTAGAGTTTTTTAACCCAGGTGGCTCTGTAAAAGACAGGATCGCATTTAACATGATAACCAAAATGCTAGCTGACGGTACGCTAAAAGAGGGCGATACTATCGTTGAGCCAACGAGCGGAAATACTGGCATTGGTGTAGCGATGTGCGGTGCTGCACTTGGCTTTAAAGTGATACTTTGCATGCCAGAGAGCATGAGTATCGAAAGACGCAAAATAGTAGCTGCTTATGGCGCACAACTTGAGCTTACTCCAGCATCTGGTGGCATGAAAGCAGCGATCGCAAGAGCTACAGAGCTAGCAGCTCAGCCAAATCACGTAATGCTAAGCCAGTTTGAAAACAAGTATAACCCACAAGCTCACGAACTAACAACAGCAGCTGAAATTGTGGCTGATTTTAGTAAGCTTGATGCATTTGTAGCTGGCGTTGGCACAGGTGGTACAATAAGTGGTGTAGCAAAAATTTTAAAAGAAAAAGGCTATGATACTAAGGTCATCGCAGTAGAGCCTGAAGCATCGCCAGTTTTAAGTGGTGGCAACCCAGGACCGCATAAAATTCAAGGCATTGGAGCCGGATTTTTACCAAATACTATGAATATGAGCCTAGTTAGCGAAGTAGAAAAAGTAAGCAACGATGACGCACTAAACGCAGCTAGAGCAATCGCTAAAAGTGATGGACTCATGATAGGCATAAGTGGCGGTGCTGCTTACGTGGCTGCAAAAAGAGTAGCTAAAAGACTTGGCGCTGGCAAAAAAGTACTTTTCATAGCTCCAGATAATGGCGAAAGATACTTAAGTACAGAGCTTTACGGAGCATAAAAATATGTGGGAGAGTCTAAAGGAACTAGTTCAAACTGTTCGTGAAAAAGACCCATCGGTACATAAGTGTTGCTTTTTGGCAATACTTATAAATACCCCTGGTATTCATGCGGTTTTGTTTCATAAAATTTCTCATTTTTTATATAAAAAAGAGCATTTTTTTCTAGCTAGACTCATCTCGCAAATTGCAAGATTTTTAACGGGCATCGAGATCCATCCTGGAGCAAAGATCGGCAAGAGATTTTTCATAGATCATGGTATGGGTGTGGTTATAGGTGAGACAGCTGAGATAGGTGATGATGTAATGATGTATCATCAAGTAACACTTGGAGGCACTGGAAAAGAGTGTGGCAAAAGACATCCGACTGTAAAAAATGGTGTGACTATTGCAGCTGGCTCAAAGATACTAGGTGCCATAACGATCGGTGAAAATGCTAAGATCGGCGCAAACTCGGTCGTGCTAAAAAATGTCCCAGCAAACGCGACAGTCGTTGGTATACCAGCGAGAATAGTTCGAGTAAATGGGACAAAATTTGAACCAGAGTTTATTATCTAATCTTAAAGATTAGATAAATTTATTCTTACTTTTTATGCTTTAAAATTTGAGTATAAATTTCGTCTTTTAGTTTTAACTTCTCTTTCTTTAAATTATCAATTTCAGATGGTTTTGCCAGATTGTCGTCTATTTTTTTATTTAGTTCATCATGTTTTTTGCAAAGAGCAGCAAAACGAGCATCGGTTTTCTTTAGCTCATTTATAAGGTCTGTATATTCATGTAACATATCGGCTCCTATAAAAATTTGAGAAATTTTATCAAGACTTTGTAAATGCTTGGATATAAAAAAGGTGCCAAGCCATTGCTTAAATTTTTAAAAAGAGCAAGTAGAAAAATTTATTTTATACGTATTTAAATTCTTCAGGTTTGTGTTTGCTTTTTACAACACGCTTGGTTAGACGTATTCCATCAACGGTACCGATGACTAGAAGCTTTGATCCTGTTCCTACTAATGTGTCACCATTTGGCATTGGCACAAAATTATTATTTATATCTCTAATGCCCACTATGTCTGCATTTGTAATATTTCGTAGATGAGTCTCTTTTAATCTTTTAAATCTTATCCAAGAGTAATCAGGCACAAGAATTTCTTCTATATCGATAGGTGAATTTTTTGTATACAAAAACTGCTCTAATAAATTTTCCATGTCCGGCCTTACGCTCATAGCACTTAACCGCTGCGCGACTAAGCGAGATGGACTTACCACATTGTCAGCGCCTAATTTTTTTAATCTTTGCGTATCGTCTTCTGTCTCTGCATTTGTGATAATATGATAAGGCTTTCTACGACCTATCTCTTTTTCATAAAGTCTTACAGATGCTATAAGGGCGATGTTATCAGCAATATTTGAGCTAAGAGTTATAAGTCCTTTTGCACTTGATAGATGTGTTTTTAAAAAGGCAATTTGTGTGTGTGGCTGAGCTTTTATGAAATATGGATATTTATAAATTTGAGCTAGCTCCGCAATATCTTCTCTATCATCGACCACTACAAAAGGTATATGATTTTCGCGAAATTGAGCACTAAGTTCGATTGTGTATAGATTGTGATAACAAATAACGAAGTGATTTTTTAGTCTTGCGATCCTATAAAGCATGCGTCGTTCCTTTAAAATGCTAATTAATGTGCCTCTTTTTAAAACCTCAACCACAATACCGATCGATAGTGTAAATATAATAAAACCAATAAGTATAAACGTGATAGTAAAAATTCTGCCCTTTGGAGTTATTGGAGCAACTTCGGTAAAACCAACTGTTGTAAAAGTCATGCCAGCTTGGTAAAAGGCATCTATTAGTGAGAAATTATCTATTAAGACATAACCTAATGTTCCAAAAAGTAACAGTAATACGACTGAAATTAGTGGAAATCTAAAAGGTTTTAATTGTTCGTAAAGCTCAGTATCTAGGCTTATTTCTGGTTTTGTAGAGTTTGACCAGTTGAGGAATTTTAAAAGTCTTGAGAGAAAAGACATAAATTCCTCTTCATTTTATATTCTTAGTTTGATTGTTTCTTCATCGTTCTTAGAGTAGAAGCAGCAACTTTTATCTTTCTTGTAGTACCATCTTCTAGCGTAACGCGAATCGTTCTAAGATTTGGCAAGAATCTTCTTTTAGTTTTATTGTTAGCGTGGCTCACATTGTTGCCTATCATCGGTCCTTTGCCTGTTATCGCACATCTTTTTGACATTTTTTTTCCTTATAAACAAAAATTTCTGCTGATTTTATCTAAAACAAACAAAAGTAATGCTTAAATAGATTCTTTTTTAAAAGAATTGATTTTTATTAATAATCTAGATAAAATAACGCCTTTGCCTATAATTATAAATAGCAAAAATATTTAGAAATCTTGAGTGATACAAAAATGCTTAGTAAAGAGTTGATCGAAAAAAATGTTGATTTTGTTTTACAGATGCCAACTCTTTTTGAAAAAGTCGAGCACTTTTTGTTGACTGGTAATGTAACTGAAGCAGTTACTACTTTACAAAATATAGCATCTTTTAAAACTTATTTTAACTCCATTTTTAAACGTGCAAAATTTGATATTCCTTATGATGGCAACGACTTGGTAGTAATAGCAAATATGCTTGGCATTGATACTTTTAGAGCGATAGTACTTTCTTATTTTATATTTTTAAAATCTCCAAAAATTTATAAGGTATTTAATTTTAAAATCGTTGATTTGATCGAGCTTAATGCTAAAATTTTATCAGATTGGCTAAAGGTATTAAACTCTTTTAAAGAAAAGCACTATAACTATTTATCGCTTGCTCCGTATTCTATAGCCTGTATTATAGTGTGTGAGAATTTATTTTCGAAATTTCCATCTTATATGTCAGATGTTATTTCGTATTCTGACGTAAGCTATAATAAAATTTTGCAAAAAAAATATGGCTTTAGTCTTTGGGATATTTTTTTAAAAGCAATGAATATGAGTAAGCAATCATTAAGCAAGATTGATAAAGAGATGCTTTGTTTTTTTGAAATTTTACTCTCTTATGAGTCCAGCAGGCCTGAATTTTATGATTTTGGAGTTGATAAAATTTTAGATATCAATGTTTATCCAGAGATGCAAACCATTATATTTATTAAAAAAGCTCTACAAAAATGAAATTAACTTTTAATGGTTCTATGGCAATTATAAGGCCTTTTGGTTTTTTGGAAGCAGAGAATGTTCCATTAAAATTAAGTGAAAAATACATAAACCAAATTTTATCGCGTGATATCAGCGCTATACTGCTTTCACTAAAAATGTTACATTTTTTAGTCCTATTTGGCTTGGTAGAATAATTGAAAATTTAAGCGAAGAAGCGCAAAAGCTTGGCGTGGTATTTGCGATTTGCGATTACAATGAAATTTTTTATGAATTGATGATGAAAACAGTTAAGAATATTTTAAATATTTCAATGTTTGAAAGTGAAAATATCGCAAGCTTGTTTTTAAATAAATTTCTAAATAATGCAAATGGCAAAGTATTTATTTACAACTCAACTGAGCAGTACAAGCACTATTTAGCTAATTACCTAAAAAATCGCTCATTTTATGTGGTTGAGGCTAGAGATGCAACCGAGTTTAATAAAAAAAAGAATTTATATAGTTATGCAGTGTCACAGCTAAATCATGTGAGATTAAGACAAAATCAGATAGATACTTTTATAAAAGATGGTGTTGTTGTTTATGCCATAAAAAGTTTTATGGACTCAGATTTTATTGAAGATTTTGATATGCCAGCTCATGACATTATGCTAAAAATCGGATATAAATTTTTTATTTTATGGGTAAATATTTCTGGCGCTTTAAATATAAGGGGTGCAAAATTTCTAATCAAACTTGCTAGCATTAGCAAAAGATCAGGTGCATTTATTTCGCTTTGTGGCATAAACGAATCAAATTTATCTATCGAATTAGTAACATACCTTAAAGATGCAAATATATTTATCTATAAAAATTTAAATGACTTTTACAAAGACGACTCTATCCTTTACCTTAAAAAAAGAGATTTTGATGCTGAGCCAGTAAACATCAACAAAACCGTTGCTCAAATTTCATCTTATGTGACACAAATTGCAAGTAAGATCATCTCTCCATTAGTGGAAGAAGAAATTTTATGTGTTGATACTAAAGTTAGTGCGCTTGATCTTGATGTAGAAGACGAGTGTGAGTATTTGCGTATTTGTGTTCAGTATTATGGCGACATTTATGCAAGAGTGCTCTTTGGTGTTAAGAAAGATAAGTTAGAAAAAATTTGCTCTATTTTTATACCTGAGAATAATGACTCAAGTGGTTATTTAAGCGGATATTCTCAAATTTTTAGTATCATTACAAATAAATTTTTGACTCATCTTTGGCAAAAAGGCATAAAAGTAAAAGTTAGCTTGCCTAAAATTTTATCCGATGATGTTTTTTTCGATCACAATAGTGTAGGCATCATGAATAGACTAGATGTAAAAGATGACGAAATAGGCTTTGTATTTGTAACCAAGTAAGGAGAAGAAATGTACGTTGCACCTAGTATTTTATCGGCTGATTTTGGAAATTTGGCAGCTGAGATAAGAGCCATTTGCGAGGCTGGGTGCGATCTGGTGCATGTTGATGTTATGGATGGGCATTTTGTGCCAAATTTAACCATCGGACCAGTTGTGGTAAATGCCGTTGCAAAAGTGGCTACAAAGCCACTTGATATACATTTGATGGTTGAAAATAACTCATTTTTTGCCGACCTTTTCTTACCGCTAAAGCCAAAATTTTTAACCTTTCATATCGAAGAAGAGAAGCATCCATTAAGGCTCATCGATCACATCAGAAAAAATGGCGTTGGCCCTGGCATCGTGCTAAATCCGCATACGCCAGTTAGTGCGATCGAGCATATTATTGATGAAGTCGATATGGTACTTTTGATGAGCGTAAATCCTGGCTTTGGTGGTCAGAAATTTATGCCAGTCGTGCTTGAAAAAACAAGGGCGCTAAGAGAGCTGATAGAACGAAAAAACGCTAAGTGTCTGATTGAAGTAGATGGCGGCGTAAACGGACTAAATGCGTCTGATCTTGAAGAGGCTGGAGCTGACATTTTGGTGGCTGGCAACTACATCTTCTCATCAAATTCTTACGAACAAGCCATCCGCGCCATAAAGCTTGAGTTTTGAAACCAAAAAAACAGCGTTTAGAAAATAGCATAGAAATTTTAGCTAGGCAAAATTTAAGCTATCATGAGTTTATTTTAAGATTTAGTGATATCGACGAAATTTCATCTATTATTGACGTGCGCGATCTTGATATGTGGCGAACCCTTGGGCTTGACATCACCAGAAATGAAGAGAATGAGATCGAGCTTGGCACGAGATTTAGAGATATTAGCGAGCAGGAATTTTGCGTGGTTGATATCGAAACGACTGGTGGTACAACGAGCGGACAGATCATTGAAATCGGTGCAATCAAAATGAAAAATGGCGTTGAGATAGGGCGTTTTGAAAGCTTTATAGCAGCCCCTGAAGTACCTGAAAATATCACTGAGCTAACCGGTATAAAGGCTAGCGATTTAGTCGGTGCGCCAAATTTGCTAAATGTACTTGAGCGGTTTAAAATTTTTCTAGGAACTAGCGTCTTTATCGCGCACAACGTAAATTTTGACTATGGCTTTATCTCTCACAGCCTAAATGAGATCGGCCTTGGCATGTTGCTAAATAGAAAGCTTTGCACCATCGATCTTAGTCGCCGCACTATCGCTTCGCAAAAATACGGCCTTGGCTCGCTAAAAGAGCTTCTTGGCATAAACAATACCCACCACAGAGCCCTAAATGACGCAATAGCAGCATCTGAAATTTTTAAAGTCTGCCTCACACGCCTACCTTTTAGTATCCAAACTACAGAGGATCTCATAAGCTTTAGCAAAACAGCTCCAAGCGTGAAGCTAAAACCTGAACCAGTTTTGTGTGCGAATTAGCGATAAAAAATTATCCACAATCTCAAATTTAATCATTAATTTTTATGCAATCTCTATTTTTAAAGGATTGTGGGGAGTTTTGCTAAATTTTATAAAAAAAGGAGGCAAATGAGCCAGAAAAATTTAGTTTCAAATTTAATCTCAGCCGACGATGAGATGCTCGCTTTTTTATCAAATTTTGGTGAAAATTGGTGCACGAGTAATGATGGGGCGAAATTTATAGAGCAAAATTTTACCTTCATTGGCTCAAAGCCAGTTTTACAAAATTTAAAAGGTTGCAAAACGGCTGAATATAAAAATTTTACCGACATTGAAAAATTTCTTAGCTCAAATCTAAGTATCAAAAGTAAAATTTTGTGTGGCGAGATAAGCTACATCGGCGATAGTTTAACAAATATAGAGGTTAAATTTACGTCTGAGTATTTTTACGATTTTTTAAAATTTATAGTTGAAAATATCCCAGAGCATCACTATTTTTGTAGTCCCAAGGAGGGCTGGATATTATTCATTGCAACAGAGGGATATGTGGAATTTGGTGTTTTGCACTAATAAATTTATTTTTAAGCAGCTGTCTAAAATTGTCCATAAAAACAAAACGTGAAAGAAAAATTATTCGTAAAAATTCTTAAAATTAACAAAAAAACTGAGCTTGCATCCTAACACAGCTTGTTGCTAGCAAAATTTAATCAATTTTTTTATATAATCCCTATTTTTCACAAAGGCAAAAAGATGGATAGAAAATCTTGGAGTTCAAGGCTCACATACATTTTAGCTGTTGCAGGAGCTACGGTTGGCTTTGGTGCGACGTGGCGTTTTCCGTATTTAGTCGGGCAAAACGGCGGCGGTGCCTATGTACTCGTGTTTTGCATCGCTATGATCGTGATCGGCATACCGATGATTTTAGCCGAAAACGCGATCGGCAGACGCCTAAAATGCAACGCCGTGGATGCTTTTGGTGGATCGATAAATGGTAAAAAGATCAGTAAAAAGTGGCAGATCGTTGGCTGGATGGGACTTATTGGTGCTTTTGGCATCATGGCTTACTACATGGTTATTGGCGGCTGGGTGCTAAACTATATCGCGCAAATTTCATTTGGTTTGCTTGATCTCTCGCATGTGGTTAGTTTTGAGGAGACAAGTGCGTTTTATGAGCAAAATATCGTGAGCAATCCACTTGCTATAAGCTTTGCGACGCTTGTTTTTGTGCTAGTTAATTACGCTATTTTGGTGCAAGGCGCGGTCGGCGGTATCGAGCGATCAGCGAAATTTTTAATGCCTCTACTTTTTATTTTAATGCTTATTATGATTGCTAAAAACATCACACTAGATGGTGCAATAGAGGGCGTAAAATTTTACTTAACACCTAATTTTTCAAAGATAAACTTAAAGCTTTTCGTTGATGTTTTGGGGCAGGTATTTTTTGCGCTCTCGCTTGGATTTGGTGTGATGATCACTCTTTCTAGCTTTGTGAAAAAGGATGAGGGTTTGGTTAAAATTTCTATCATTACAGGCATTTTAAATACGGTAATCGCCGTACTTGCAGGCTTTATGATTTTCCCTTCTCTTTTTAGCTACGGCGTATCGCCAGATAGTGGCCCAAGTTTGGTGTTTAAATCACTACCAATCGTTTTTTCTCACATGCCATTTGGTGGTTTTTTTGCGGTCGCATTTTTCATACTTTTAATGATCGCAGCACTTACGACATCACTACCAATATATGAAGTAATAATCACAACACTTCAAGAAAAATTTAAGATAAAACGCAAAAAGGCAATATTTTTAGTTCTTGGAGGCATATTTATTTTAGGAAATTTACCTTCACTGATGGCCACAAATATACTAAGCCATGTAAGCATTTTTGGTAAAAATATTTTTGATGCATATGATGCAATAAGTGCAACGATATTTTTTGTATTTACTTCATTTGGTTGTGCAATATTCGTAGGTTGGGTGCTAAAAGATGATGCAAAAAAAGAGATTTTGCAAGGTAGTGAAAAACATGCAAAATTAATAAATGTTTGGTTTTGGTATATAAAATTTGTCGTGCCGTTTATCATTTTGGTGCTTTTTATTAGCTCGTTTTACGATAATTTTTTAAAATAGGGCGTAAAAATATGTTTTATTTTTTACTCGGTATTTACTTTTTTTACGTCGCCGCAAAGGCTATTTTGGCGATTTTGCAGATAAATTTTATACGCGCGGAGGCTAAAAAGCCGGCCGTCGTGCTAGAGCAGGGGGAGTATGAAACCGCCGCCGCTGCCGCGATAACGAATCAAAAATTTGAGATAGCTAGCCTTTTTTATCACGCAACGATATTTATGATGTGGGCGTGCTGGGGGCTTGGCGCGATATCGGGGCATGCCTATAAAACGGGAGATATAGGCGATAACGTCTTTATGGTTATGGTATTTTTGCTCGTTTCGTCGCTGCTAGAACTACCGCTAAATATCTACGAAACCTTCGTCAAAGATAAAAGGCTCGGCTTTTCAAACGTAACGCCCAAAATTTTCGCGCTCGATCTACTTAAAACGCTCGCGCTAACGCTGGTTTTCGGCACGCTGTTTGTGTGGCTGGTGCTGCTTTGCATTAGATTTTTGGGCGATTTTTGGTGGTTTTGGGCGTTTTTGCTTAGCTTTGCCGTCGCGCTCGTGATAAATTTAATTTACCCGACGCTCATCGCGCCAATTTTTAACAAAATGCAGCCGCTAGAAGAGGGCGAGCTAAAAAGCCGTATAGAAGGGCTTTTAGCGCAGTGCGGATTTAAAAGTAGCGGCGTTTTTACGATAGACGCCAGCAAGCGTGATAACCGCCTAAACGCCTATTTTGGCGGCCTTGGCGCGACTAAACGCGTGGTGCTTTTCGACACGCTCGTTAAAAAACTAAGCTTAGATGAGATAATCGCCGTTTTGGGGCATGAGCTGGGACACTTTAAGCATAAAGATATCCTAAAAATGATCGCTCTAAGCGCGGTTATGCTTTTTGCAATGTTTTTGATATTCGGCAACATCCCTGACGCGGCGTATCAAGCGCTTGGGCTTCATAGCGGAGGTGGCGGAACGATCGTATTTTTGCTACTTTTTTCGCCGATTTTCGGGTTTTTATTTTCGCCGGTAAGCTCGTATTTTAGCCGCGCGAACGAATTTGGCGCCGATAAATTCGCAGGCGAGGTCTCAAACAAAGCCGACATGATAAGCGCGCTAAAAAAGCTAGGCTCCGAAAACAAGGCCTTCCCGAAGGCTCATCCGCTCTACGCGTTCGTCTATCACTCGCACCCAAGCCTCTTTGAGCGTATAAACGAGCTGGAAAATGAAAATTGAAGAGGCTCTTAAAGAGGCTAGTTTAAGGCTAAGCTCACTTTGCCAAAATCCAAGCAGAGTGGCTAAAATTTTGCTTATGAACTATCTTGATGTAAGCATTGAATGGATATTTTTAAATCAAAAAAATAAATTTGATGAGAGCGGCTATTTTGCCCTAGTTCAAAGGTATGAAAACTACGAGCCTCTTGAATATATAACTGGTAAAGCTAGCTTTTATGGGCTTGATTTTTACGTGGAAAGCGGAGTGCTGATCCCAAGACCTGAAACAGAAATTTTGGTAGATAAAGTAATAGAAATTTCACGCGAATATAATGAACCAAAGATCGCAGAAATAGGCACAGGAAGCGGCATTATTAGTATCATGCTAGCTCTAACAACAAAGGCAAATATCGTAGCAACAGACATCAATGAAAAAGCTTTGATGCTTGCTAGAAAAAATGCAGATAAATTTGATGTAGGTGGGAGGATCAAATTTTTAAACTGCTCTTATGTGGATGAAATTTTAGAAGATATTGATATTTTGGTTTCAAATCCGCCATATATTGCAAGAAGCTATAAACTTAGTAAATTTGTACTAAATGAGCCAGAAAGTGCACTCTTTGGAGGCGAAGTAGGAGATGAAATCTTAAAAGATATTATTCTCATAGCCAAAGATCGTAATATCAAAAACGTTGCTTGTGAGATGGGGTACGATCAAAAAGCAAGTATGCAAAAATTCTTAGAGGCTAATGGTTTTGAGTATAGTTTTTACAAAGATTTGGCTGGCTTTGATAGAGGCTTTTGTGCGAAGTTAAAAATATAAAGGAGAGAATTTGAGAGGAGTTTGTTTTTTGCTTTTGGCAGTACTTATAGGAGCTGAACTAACGCTTGGTATCTTGGTGGCGCCAGTCATATTTTTCCCACAAAGCATCATAGGAGATGGCGTACTTACGCATTTTATGAGCGGTCAAATGATGACAAAGATATTTTTGAAATTTAATTATATTTTGCTTTTTATAAGCATAGTTGTAATGATTAGCGAGCTATTTGATCTTAGAAAAAAGCTTATTTTTTCACTAAAATTTAGCATGTTAATGCTTGCTTTTTTAAATTTGGCTTTAGCTTTTAGCTTTGTATTTTTCTTTACGCCTTTTATAGTTTACGCTCAAAATTTGGGTGTTGACGCGACACAGACGGCTGAATTTGCCAAAATGCATAGTGCGAGTGAATATGTGATGAAAATCATGCTTGTTTTACAAATCATTTTATTTTTTGTGAAATTTAAGATTAGCCAAAATGAACGCAAAGCCTGATATTCAAGTCTTAACAAATTTTCTAGCCGAATACACGAGTGCGATGGTGAGTGCTGGCACCTACACAGCGCGTGTAGAAAAGTGCGTAGATCGCATAGCTAAACACTACGGCTACGACGTTAGCGTGACGATTTTCGTGAAGTATTTTACCATTAGCGTCATGGACTCGGCCGACAACTCCCTGCGCCGAACCTACGTTAAGAAGATCCCGATAGGGCAGGTGAGTTTTAACCGTATTTCTGAGCTTTCGTCGCTTAGTTGGCGGATTTTGGATGAAAATTTGAGCCTGGGCGAGGCCAAAGAGCAGTTTGAGGGCGTCATGCGAATAGGGGCGCATAAATTTGCAAGCTCACTTATTTTAATAAGCCTTGCAAATGCGGCTTTTTGCAAGCTTTTTGGCGGCGATGCGGGCTCGGTGGCTTGCGTGTTTTTTGCGACGCTCGTTGGCTATAGCCTTAGATTTGCGCTTGCTAAAATGGGCGTAAATTTAAAAATCCAATACGTCCTAGTGTCGTTCGTCGTCTCTTTTATCGCTTATCTTGGTGTATTTTATGGCTTTACGCACACTAGCGACGTGGCGATCGGCTCGTCGATACTCTTTTTGATGCCGGGCGTTTTTCTCATAAACTCGGTCTTTGATATCATAAACGACAACACGCTTGTAGGCATCAGCAGGGCCGTGAGCACGGGCATATTGATACTTTGCATCGCGGTGGGCGTCTATATCACGCTCTCGCTTAGCAATGCGGAGATTTTACATGTTTGAGCTTTTGACCGATACGCTCATAGACGGCGCTTTTGCCGCGGTGGCGGGGCTCGGTTTTGCCTACGCTAGCTCTCCGCCAAAAAGGACTCTTGCATTTTGTGCGCTGCTTGCGGCATTTGCGCACGCCAGCCGCTTTTGGATCATGCAGATGGGATTTTTTAACATCAGCGTAGCCACCCTTATCGTCTCATTTTTAAGCGGGATTTTAGGTATGCTCTTTGCTAAACGGCTCAAAGTGCCCGCCGAGATCATCGCATTTCCGGCACTTTTGCCGATGGTGCCTGGAGTTTACGCGTATAAGGGCATTTTGGCGCTGTTTTCGTTTCTAAACGAGCCTGATATTACCAAGAAAAACGAATACCTAATCATATTTTTCGATAACGCGATCACGACTACGACGGTCTCGCTAGCGCTTGGCGTGGGCGTTTCGGTGGTGCTTATTTTATTTTACGATCAGTCTTTAATGATAACTAGAGGTGCGAAGTGCGATCTAGCGACGAGAAAGACGCGCGAGTAATTTTAACTTTTGGCATAGAAATTTTGTATGGCTTTTTGATAGTTTTTATTATTTTTACTAGATATTTTCTCAATTTTGCCGATGTAGCTTAAAACCAAATTTTAAAAGGATTTATGATGTTAAGCGGTATCGGCGGATTTTCTAGTGTCGCTAAAAATTTTCAACTAAATGAAAAACATAGCATAAAGAGTCAAATCATATATAAAAATGAAATCTCACAGCCGGATACGGTCGAGCACAAATTTAACGAAGTTTTAGGCTATAAAGTAGGTGCGGACGGATATTTTACGTCCGAATTTAACGAAGCCGCAGGTATCCCAAAGGACTATAAAATCCACTCTGATACCTTAAAATCTCTCGTGAACGTAAATGATAAGGCTATTGCATTTAATAAAATGTTTTCAAAAATCGACATAGCAAAAACCGCCCGTAATGCATATAAAATTCTCTCCCAAGTAGCGGGCGACGAGCTACTAAACTCAAAAGAGAGCTTTACTAAAGAAGACCTTGCCAAATTTCCTCAAGGATACGAATACGAGAAATCAAGTCTAAAAGTAACTAAAGTAAATAAAAACATCTACGACTATGCGTCGGCACGTAGCGCCTTTGACGATAAGTCCGGGAAAACCAATATGGAAACGCTATTTTTTAATAGCTCATATCATGCGTTAACAACAACGCCGCAATATAAGCCGTCAACCAATATCTTTGATAACAATAACGGCGGCAAAGAGAGCGAAAACGTGAGCGTGTTTATAAATCCTCACGGCGAAAGATACGCTAACCCTGACGGTAGTATAACCAAAGGAGGCTTGATAGCAGCCGTAATAAACTCAAATTTAGACGTACGAGAGGGCGAAACTACGGTTTGGGGAAAGATGCAAGGTTATGACAAAAGCATAAGCGGCAAAGAATACAGACAAAAGCTGGACGCCTTTATTGATTCGCGAAACATCTACGGCATCAAAGGAAGCGAGCTTGACGGGCTTAGCAAGGATTACCGAGAATATGTACTAACGTTTCAAAAAATGCAAGAGTCGCTTTTACCCGGTAGCACTGCCTTAAGCGGCAACTCTAACGTTACTTCCGACGGCAAAGAATCAAAAAGCCTCTTTGAAATAATGCAAGAGGATATGAAAGAGGCGCAAAAACGCCTAGAAAAGCTAACCAGGCAAGAAAAGCTAACGCAAAAGATGCTGGATAAAAACAGAAAATACGACAAAAAGCTAGAGCAAAACGCTAGAAAAAATTTAGAAGAACTTGAGGCGATGATGAAATTTAACGCTAAGAGCGTGGATATAAAGGCTTAAAAGGATTAATATGATAAACGGCGTAAACGGATTTAACGCAAACGTAAATTATGATTTTAGTAGCGCTCACGGGCAAAATTTAAAAGCGCGCGAGGAAAAGGAGGCGGATATAATGGGGCTTTTAAGAAAATTCAGTAAAATTGGGCTTAATGTAAAAGCCTAAGGAGCGGCCTTGAAAATACGAATCTACTACGAAGATACCGATGCTGGTGGCATAGTCTACCATACAAACTACATAAAATTTTGTGAGCGAGCTAGAAGTGAAGCATTTTTTAAGGCTGGGCTAAATTTCACAAAAGAGAGCGGATATTTTGTGGTTTCGTCGCTTGAGGCTAAATTTATAGCTTCTGCTGTGCTTGGCGATGAAGTATTTGTTAGAACCAAAATTTTAGAGCTTAAAAAAGCTAGTCTTGTTTTGGAGCAAGAAATTTATAAATTTGATGACAAAAATGCCGAAAAGCTACTTTTTAGAGCGACGATTACGTTAGCCTTTATGAAAGAAGAAAAGCTTACTAAGATAAATGACGAGATAAAGAAATTTTTGGAGAATTTTAAATTTTAAATCGTGGCTAAGTTTAGAAATTTAACTTTAGCCACTTTGTGCTTTTACATCGAGCTATTTTGATCGAGCAAAATTTCTTGATTTGCTTCGTCAAAGTGGTCGCCTTTTGCGTTATAAATTTTAACTCCATATAAGACTTGAGAGTTTTCAACTCTTTCGGTAAAAATTCTATCAGCGCTTTTATCTATAAAATTTGTATATATATACTCGGCGCCAAAAGCACTTGAATAGCCGATTTGCGAATATCTAAAATCTACATCAAAAAGATCACCAAGCCCCAAAAATAAGTCGTTAACAGGATTTAATGAGTTTGCGATAAAAAGATTTTGTCTATCTCTTTGCGCGATGGCATTAAAAATATTTGGCAAAAAATTTATCTGTGTGCTTAAAAGTGCGTATGGCTTTATCTCAAAGCCTCTCATCTGCGTTGCTACAAGAGAAGCTTTGACGATTGGGATGTTTAAAAATATACTTGCATCATTAAACTTGGATTTTTTGCTTAAAGTATCATTTAAATTTATATCTTTGCCTACGATAGAGGCTTCATGATAATCGCTACTTTGCATGCGGACATATTCATTTAGCTTTTGCCCTAATGAACTACCATCATCAAATGCAACTATTTTTTCGTTCGAGTAAGCTAGCAAAGCTGAAATTTGGTCTTTATAATCAATGCCACCAAAGATCAAATTTGGTTTTGGATTTATAATAAAAGAGCTATGAACGCTTGGAATGTAGATAAGCTCATTTGATAGAACTAGCGAATTTATAATGTTTGCACCATTTGATGTAAGGGCTGCGATAAAATAATTAAAGCCTTGGGCTCTAGCCGTTTGCATAGCATTTGTAAGACTTAGTGGGCTTTCATCGTTGCTATTTATAAATTTGATCTCGATATCCGCATCTTGCTTTAAGACATAGCTTAAGACCGCATTTGATACAACATTTGCATAAGATTTTATAATCTTTTGTGGGATGATTACAGCGATTTTACCGCTTTTATTAACTTTTAAAATAGCTTCACCACCAAGAGAGATATAAAGCTCTAAAAGAGCGTTATCGTCTATTTTTGCTGGCTCAAATCTCGCCATAAAACTAGCCAGTAAATCAGACTTAATAAGCTCATTTAAGCAGGCATTATCACAAAATTCTGGTTCTAAATTTATATAAGTAATCTTTGCTGGAGGTATGCTTGATAGACTTTGATTTTTTGTAATATTACTCTCAAAGTTTATCTCATCTTGCGATGCAAAAATAGTCGAAAAAATGGCTAAAAAAAGTAAAATTTTTCTCATATCACTCCTTTGATCTTTCTTAAATCATCTATAAAAATATTTTCAAAACTAGGATTTTTGCTGATCCACTCTGGTGAAAACGTTGGTAAAATAAGGCTATTTTCATTTTTTAAAATACTACCTCTTATGCTTGAAAATCCACCTTTTAATAATAAATTTGGATATAAATGCATAAAAGCTTTTTCCCCTAAAGTCACGATTATCTTTGGTTTTATCAGCCTAATCTCTTCAAATAAATAAGGACGACAAAGCTCAATAGAACGGCTTAAAATCGGACTTTTATCATCATTTTGTGAAATTTCACACCGAAGTAGAGAACTTATATAAATTTCTTTTATATCTAAATTTAAACTTTTTTCTATGGCATTTTCTAAAAAAATTTTACTATTATTTTCATAAGAGCCACTTTTTTTAGAAAATAATATAAACATGATTTTGCTATTTTCATTGCCGATGCCAGCTGTTACGCCTTTTGAGTTATTTCGTAAAGAGCAAAGAGAACATTTTTTTATCTCACGGTTTAGCTCATCAATATTGTTGTAATCATGATAATTGCTTAGACTAAGAAAATTTTTATCAATAAACTTATAGCCAATTAGTTTTAGGAAAAATAATTTTTTTAAAAGCCTATTGTCTTTATTAAAATTCATTTTTGGATTATAACTTGATTTGCTTAAAGTTTGAGTTATGGCTTTTTAAGCTAAGTTATTCAAAGGAATTTAAGTATTGCTTTGATAAAATCCCACTTTTTATATTAACTTTAAGGATAGAAATGAAAAGGACTTATCAACCTCATAAAACCCCTAAAAAACGCACTCACGGCTTTCGCTTAAGAATGAAAACTAAAAATGGCCGAAAAGTAATAAACGCTAGACGTGCCAAAGGTAGAAAAAGATTGGCTGCTTAGCTGGTTTTGAGTCGTTAAGCGGCTCAAAAGAATTCTCTCAAGTTTATAAAGAGGCTAGCAAGTGGCATTGTGATGCTTGCATTGTTTTTTATAAACCAACAAATGAAAAAAAAATAGCAGTAGTTGCTAGTAAAAAAGTAGGAAAAGCGGTAGTTAGAAATAGAGCTAAAAGACTTTTGAGAGCCGCTTTTTTTAACATTTCTAGTGAATTAAAAGATGGCACATATATTATGATCGCAAAAAATGGAATTACAGAAATTTCATTTGAAAAAATTTGTAAAAATTTAAGTTGGTCTACAAAAAAAATGGGATGTTTAAAATGAAAAAAATTGCGATTAAAGCTATCGCTTTTTATCAAAAATATATTTCCATACTTCTACCAAAAAGCTGTCGCTATTATCCGACTTGCTCACAATACGCGATTTGGGAATTTCAAACAAATAGTTTTTTTTCTGCTTTTTTTGCAACCTTCATGCGAATTTTAAAATGTAATCAGCTTTTTAAAGGCGGTATCAACTACCCAATCATCTACAAAAAATTTAACTTATGTTTTATATCTCAAAAAAGTGATACCAGAAATGTAAATTTTTGGTTTGTCCCTTGTCAGAATAGTAAATTTTATGTCGTAAAAGTATTAGATAAATTAAAGGAAAAAAAATAAAATGGAACAGATGTCTATGCAAAAAAGGTTGCTTCTTGCAGCGCTTTTATCTATTGTTTTTTTTATAGTGTATGATTTTTTTATGCCAAAAAGGGTGATACCTGAGCAAAACCAAACTGCAATGTCTCAAACAATAGATCAAAATAAAGCTCCAAATATAAATCAAAATACACCAAAATCAAATGAAAATTTGGCTTCAAATGAGATAATCGCTACTATCAAAGGTCAAAGCTACGAAGCAAAAATAGATAAGCTAGGAAGAATTTCAAAATTCTATCTAACTGAAGAGAAGTATAAAACTGAAGATGGCAACAAAATCGAGCTTGTTTCGCAAAATCCATTGCCACTTGAGCTTAGATTTAACGATAGTACACTAAATGCCGATGCTTTTAAGGTTGCATATAGTAGTGACGCTAGCGAGATAGATGCCAGCAGCGAGCCTAAAACGATAAAACTTACTCAAAATTTAGATGGAGTTACAGTCACAAAAAATATCAAATTTTACCCAAATGGCAGATATGAAGTTGAAGTAAATTTAGGTAAAAGTGTTGATTATTTCATCACTCCTGGCTTTAGACCAAATATCGCGATAGATAGCTACACAGTTCATGGCGTTATGCTTAGAAACACGGATGATAGCCTAAACATCATAGAAGATGGTGATGCTAAAGAGGTTAAAAACTATGCAAATACCACAATAGCAGCCGCCTCTGATAGATACTATACGACGCTATTTTATTCATTTGAAAAGCCATTTAAAGTAGCTGTAGACAAAGATGCCAGCAATAATCCTATTCTTTTTGTAAAGGCAAATGATAATTTAAAATTAGGCGCATATATCGGACCAAAAGAGCATAAAATTTTAAGCTCAATGGACGAGAGACTAAATGATGTTATTGAGTATGGTTGGTTTACATTTATAGCAAAACCGATGTTTGCATTTTTAAATTTCTTGCATAACTACATTGGCAACTGGGGTTGGGCGATAGTTGTATTAACGCTTGTCATAAGGATAGTTTTATTCCCACTTACATATAAGGGCATGCTATCGATGAATAAGCTAAAAGAGCTTGCTCCAAAGGTAAAAGAGCTTCAGACAAAATATAAAGATGATAAGCAAAAAATGCAAGTTCATATGATGGAGCTTTATAAAAAGCATGGCGCAAATCCAATGGGTGGATGCTTGCCAATCTTGCTTCAGATTCCGGTATTTTTTGCGATCTACCGCGTCTTATTAAATGCGATCGAGTTAAAAGGTGCTTCTTGGATACTTTGGATACACGATCTTTCAGTAATGGATCCATATTTTGTATTGCCTATTTTGATGGGTCTAACGATGTTTTTACAGCAAAAGCTTACACCAACAACTTTTACTGATCCTATGCAAGAAAAGGTGATGAAATTTTTACCTCTTATATTTACATTTTTCTTCGTGACATTCCCAGCCGGTCTTACACTTTACTGGTTTGTAAATAACGTTTGCTCGGTTGTTCAGCAAGTGTTTGTAAATAAACTTTTTGAAAAACATAAAAAAGCTACGGAGGTAAAGGCTTAATGAAAATAGAAGCAAATACCCTTCAAGAGGCATTTCAAAAGGCAGCTGAGCAGCTTAACTGCTCAGTAACTCAGCTTGATATAAAAGTTTTACAGCATCCAAGCAGTGGTTTTTTTGGATTTTTTAAAAGAAGTGCGATCATTGAAGCAAATTTAGAAAATCAGCCAAAACCACAACATAAACCAAAAAATGATAGAAATTTTGCTAAAAAAAATGATGAGAACGAGGCTATAAAAGAAGATAAAAAGCAAGCTAAAAAACACGATCATAATGATAAAAAGCGAGGCTCTAAAAAACATAGAGATGAAAAAAGCGAAACTAAATTTGAGCAAAAAGAACATAAAAATGAAAAGTCAAATTTAAGTGAAAAAAATGAAGCTCTAGCTAAAGATGCATTTGCTCAAAAGAGTGAAGAAGAAGCTGAACCAGGATATGTGATAAAGAGACTTGATGAGCCAAAAGAAATAAAGGAGCCACAAGCTAGCAAAAATGCTCCTAAAAATATTTTAGATAATTCTATTATTGAAAATTTTAATCAAACTGATGAAGAGAGTGCGGCTCAAGCTTTGCAAAAAGAAAAAAAAGAAAAAGCAACAATCGACTTTGATAAAATTTTACCTGAGATCAAAGATGGCATGAACCGTCTTTTTAAGGCAAGTTGTTTTGATATTAGTAAAATTGAAGTTAGCAAATTTGACGATGAAACTGTGCTTATAGAGCTTGATGGAGCTGACGCGGCTCTACTTATAGGTAAAGAAGGTTATAGATATAAAGCGATATCTTACATGCTTTATAACTGGTTAAACTCAAAATACAACCTTGCTATCCGCCTTGAGATCGCACAATTTTTACAAAATCAAGAAGCGATGATGGATCAGTATCTAAATGGCGTGATCGAGCGTGTGCAAAATAGCGGTAGAGCCCAGACGAAGCCACTTGATGGGGTTTTGGTTAAGATCGCACTTGAAAAACTTCGCGAGAAATTTCCGGATAAATATGTCGGCATAAAAAGCGGCAATGACGGTAAATTTGTCGTTGTAAATGACTTTTTCAAAAAATGAGTGAGACCATTGCAGCCCTTGCCACAGCTTATGGCATCGGCTCAGTTTCTATCGTAAGGCTTAGCGGCAAGGACGCCCTAGCCATCTCTTTAAAACTCCTTAAACTTTCAAATTTAGAGCCAAGATATGCAAAACTAGCCAAAATCTACTCCCTTGATGATGAAATTTTAGATGAAAGTATTGTTATATATTTTAAAGCTCCAGCAAGCTTTACAGGCGAGGATATCGTCGAATTTCAAACTCATGGTGGCGTTATGGTGAGTGAGAGAATTTTAAACGAGCTAATAAGAGCTGGTGCTAGGCTTGCTATGCCAGGTGAGTTTAGCAAGCGAGCATTTTTAAATGGCAAGATGGATCTAGCCAAGGCCGAGGCTATGCAAGGGCTCATCACTTCAAAAAGTGAGATCGCTGCTAAAATTTTGACCCGCCAGATGCAGGGCGATCTTAGTAAATTTGTAGGCGAGATCAGAAGCGAAGTGGTCAAAACTCTTGCCTTTGTGGAGACGATGATTGACTATGCTGATGATGATTTGCCTGCAAATTTACTAGAGCAGACTAAACAGATGCTTTTAAAAAATAGTGAGAAACTAGAGCGCATAGCCACACTTAGTGAGCAAAGAAGAGGGCTAATTGATGGCTTTAAGATCGCCATCGTTGGTAAGCCAAATGTTGGCAAAAGCTCTATTTTAAACTCATTTTTGGCTTACGAGAGAGCGATTGTAAGTGATGAAGCAGGCACGACCAGAGATAGAATAGAAGAAAATTTTAAGATAGGTTCACATTTGGTTCGTATAATAGATACCGCTGGCATAAGAAAAAATGCTGGAAGGATCGAGCAAATCGGCATAAACTACTCAATCTCTGCCATAAACGAAGCTGACATTATCCTGGCTGTCTTTGACGGCTCAAATCCAAGTGATGAGCAAGACAAAGAGATAATTAATCTCGTTTCAAACTCAAACAAAAAAGCCTTTTTTATCTTAAACAAAAGCGATCTTGCATTTAAATTTGACATAGAGCTAGAGGGTGCTATCAAAATTTCAGCAAAAAATGATACGAGCATAGTTTTAAAAGAGCTTGAAGCTTATCTTAAGACACAGGATACTGATGAGATCATGCTAAGCTCAAACCGCCAAATTTTAAGCTGTAAAGAGGCTAGTGAGGCTTTAAAAAGAGCCTTTTTAAGACTCAGCGAAGAGGAGCTAGAAATTTTTGCTTATGAGCTAAATAGTGCGATAAAGGCGCTTGCAAGCATCACAAAGCCATTTGAGAGAAGTGAAATTTTAGACGAGATGTTTAGCCATTTTTGTTTAGGAAAATGATAGTTTTTTTGGTTAAAATTTTCGTTTTTTAAAGGAGATACGATGAAAATTTTACTTATAAATGGTGGTAAAAAATTTGCCCACTCAGATGGTAGACTAAATCAAACACTTCACGACCTTGCATGCGAGAAGCTCGCAAAAATGGGTCACGAGATAAAGCAAACCAAAATAGATCATGGCTATGATATAGAGGCTGAAGTCGATAAATTTATATGGATGGACGCAGTAGTTTGGCAGATGCCAGCTTGGTGGATGGGTGAGTCTTGGATAGTTAAAAAATATATCGATGAGGTCTTTACCGCAGGTCATGGCAAGCTTTATACGAGCGATGGCAGACACAGGGTCGATCCAACTAAAAACTACGGCAAGGGTGGCTTGCTAAATGGCAAGAATTTTATGCTAAGCCTTACTTGGAATGCCCCAGCTGAGGCATTTAGCGATCCAAATGAGTTTTTTGATGCGCGTGGGATTGATGGGGTTTATTATCATTTCAGAAAGGCAAATGAGTTTTTGGGCATGAAGCCACTTTCATACTTTGTCTGCTACGATGTTATCAAGATGCCAGATGTGCCAAGATATCTAAAAGAGTACGAAGCGCATCTTGAAAAAGTTTTTAAAAATACGAAATAGAAATTTAAAATAGAAACAAAACTGCAAATATAAATAAAAGTGGCAATAAAATAGCTACGAGCTAGGTTTGAAAATTTTGCCACTTTTTATTGCTATGCTAGTTAAAATAAAACACTGGCATAAATTTTAAAATGCTAATATAAAAAGGCCTTATCAAAGTAGGCAAATTTCTCTCAATAATGCTTTATTCTACTAAATTTCAAAAGGCTTTTTAGTAACTTTTTATAAGCAAGATTGTAAAATGGCTTAAAATTCTTAAAAGGTTACATCAATGGATAAAGCTACCATACAAGCACATAAAATCAGCGACGAAGAGTATGAGGAGATCTTAAAAATTTTAGGACGCGAGCCAAATTTACTAGAGCTTGGCATATTTTCAGCGATGTGGAGCGAGCACTGCAGCTACAAATCAAGCAAAAAATACCTAAACGGCTTTCCGACAAAGGCGCCTTGGGTCATCCAAGGACCTGGTGAAAATGCCGGCGTCATCGACGTTGGAGACGGGGTTGCTGCTGTGTTTAAGATGGAGAGTCACAACCATCCAAGCTTTATCGAGCCGTTTCAGGGCGCTGCAACTGGCGTTGGTGGAATTTTAAGAGATGTCTTTACGATGGGTGCAAGAGTCGTTGCAAACATGAACTCACTTCGTTTTGGCGAGATAAGAGGCGATGGCGAGCTGGCCAAAAAGCATAGATATCTACTAAAAGGAAGTGTCGCTGGCATCGGTCACTACGGCAACTGCATGGGTATCCCAACAGTTGGCGGCGAGACTACATTTGATCCTAGCTTTAATGGCAACATCCTAATCAACGCTTTTGCGCTTGGTCTTTGCAAAAGTGATGAAATTTTCTACGGCAAGGCTGAAGGTGTGGGCAACCCAGTCATTTACGTGGGCTCAAAGACCGGCAGAGACGGACTTGGTGGTGCTGTGATGGCTAGTGATAGCTTTAACGACGAGAACAAATCACTCCGTCCAACGGTGCAAGTAGGTGATCCATTTGCCGAGAAGCTGCTCATGGAGCTTGCTTGGAGCTCTTTAAAAAAGACTACATCATCGGCATCCAAGATATGGGCGCAGCAGGACTAACTAGCTCTAGCTTTGAGATGGCTGGCAGAAGTGGCAGCGGCATGAAGATGTATCTAGAGCGCGTACCGATGCGCGAAGTTGGCATGACGCCTTATGAGCTAATGCTAAGCGAGTCTCAAGAGCGTATGCTAATATGCGCCAAAAAAGGCTATGAGCAAAAGGTACTTGAAATTTTTAGAAAGTGGGACCTTGACGCTGAGATCATCGGTGAGGTCACAAGTAGTGGCGTAATGCAGCTTTACTGGCATGGCGAGCTTGCAGGTGAAATTCCTATCGGACCACTTAGCGAGGCAGCTCCGGTGCTTGATCGCCCAGTTGCACGTCCAAAATACCTTGATGAGATAGCAAATTTAAAAATCTCAAATAATATTGATAACAAAACTGCATTTTTTAAGCTTTTAAAAGAGCCAGAGGTGCTAAATAAAAGCTTTATCTACGACCAATACGACGCAAATATCCAGACAAATACGATAAAACAGCCAGGTCACTTAGGCGCTGCAAGCATCAGAGTAAAAGGCACTAAAAAGGCCGTCTCTATGGCTGCGCAGTGCGATCCTAGAGCAAATTTCGTTGATCCAAAAATCGGCGCTGCAAGAGCAGTTGCTGCAGCTGGTAGAAAGGTGGCGATGAGCGGTGCTGTCCCACTTGCGATCACTGACTGCCTAAACTACGGCAACCCGCAAAATCCAGAGGTTATGTGGCAGTTCAAAGAGGGATGTGAAGGCATAAAAGAGGCTTGCCGTGAGCTAAATACGCCAGTTGTTAGTGGCAACGTGAGCCTTTATAACGACACTGACGGCGTTAGCGTCTATCCAACGCCGGCCATCGTCACAGTTGGCGTAAACGAAGATGCAAATTTAAGCTTAAAAAGTACATTTTTAAGCGAGGGCATAGCGATCTACCTTCTTGGCGAGACAAGTGGTGAATTTGCTGCTTCACTTTATGCAAAGGCACTATTTGATGTGGTTGGTGGCAAGCTAAAAGAGGTTGATTATAAAACTGAGCGAGCCCTTTGGGACCTAGTGATAGAGGCAAATAAAGAGCAAATTTTAGAGTTTGCAAATAGCGTAGGTGTAGGCGGTCTTGCTATTACGCTAGCAAAAATGGCTAGTATTTCAAATATCGGCGTAAACTGCGAGGCGAAATTTAAAGAGTCAAATTTTATCTTTGACGAGAGCTTTTCAAGAGCAGTTGTGGGCGTGAAAGACGAGGTTAGATTTGAAGCGCTTGCTGCTAAATTTGGTGTGAAATTTGAAAAGATCGGCGTTAGTGGCGGCAGAAGATTTAAACTAAATGATATTAATGAGAGCATGGATGAGATAAAAGAAATTTATCTAAATGAGTTTGCAAAAATCGTTAGAAAAGAGGATTAAAAAATGGCTTTGAAAAAGGGCAAGGTCGCTGAGGCTGAAAATGAGCAAAAGGAAGCAGAACAAGTTGAAAAACGAGGCGTAGCAAAGCCGCCAGTACTTTTTAGTAAGACACAAAATTTAATAAAATCAATCGAAAAAAGACTAAACACTACTTTGATAACTTACTATAATTCAAACGCTGGTAGTGTTTGCGGAAACGATGCGAGTGCTATGTATGAAATTTTAAAGGGTAAAAAGATAGATACTGCTTATCTTTTTATAAAAAGTGACGGCGGAAGTGGTATTGCCGCTCTTAGGATCATCACTACGCTTAGAAATTACTGCAAAAATTTAATAGCCTTAATACCTGCAAACTGCGCCTCAGCTGCTACTATGATGGCACTTGGTGCAAATGAGATCGTCATGGGGCCACTTGCCTATCTAACGCCTGTTGATACTTCACTCAAACACGAGCTTAGTCCGACAAACAAAGGCAATGAGCTTGTGAGCGTTTCGATGGATGAACTTAGTCGTGTGGTCAAGCTTTGGAAAGAGCAAGATAAAGATAGGCCAAACGATACAAACCCTTATAACTCACTTTATGAGTATATCCATCCGCTAGTATTTGGTGCGGTTGATCGTGCTAGCTCGCTATCTCTTAAAATTTGTACCGAGCTTCTTAGGTATCACATTGAGGACGATAAAAAGATCGCAGAAATTTCTGAAAGACTAAATGGCGACTACCCAGCTCATGAATATCCAATCCTCTTTAGGGAGGCGCACGAGATCGGCCTCATGTAAAAAAGATGGATGATGATCTAAACGAGATGCTTCAAGAGCTAACGCTACTTTACTCTGAGATGGGACAGCGAGCTTTTACTGACTATGATGAAAATAGCTACCACGATAACAATATCGCAAATATTATTGAAACAAATGGCAAGCAAATTTACTATCAGATAGATAAGGACTGGTTTTATCGCCCTGAAGAGCGTCGCTGGAATGTGATGAATGACGAGAGCTCTTGGCGTAAAAACGAGCTAGTAAATGGCAAAATAAAAAATACCATCTATCACTTGTGGTAACATGTCTGGTATCTTATTTTTATTGATACTAGGCGGTGCTATATTTTTGCTGCTAAAGGTACAGTTAAGCAATAACCGCAGAAAACAAGCAAACGTAAATGAGGCCAAATTTTTAGTCTCACTCTTGGCAAAAGTGGCTAAGAGTGACGGTAGAGTAGGTGAGTTAGAAGCTAGGCTCATTAGTCAGGTGCTTGATGATCTAAGTAAAAAAGTTAGTGGCGTTAGCGGTGTGCGTGAATACCTAAAAGAGGTCTATAATAGTCAAAAAGAAAATGTAGATAACGCCTACGAAACTGCTAGAAACTATAAGCGTGCGTTTAATCTAAACTACGATACATGTGTCGCTAGACTCACATTTTTTCTAAATTTGGCTTATATTGATGGCGAGTTTAATGCAAGCGAGCAAGCTGTCATTAGAAATATCGCTTATGGATTTGGCATTGACAAAGATACACTTGATGAGATTATCTTAAAATTTGATAATTTTTATAGTTCAAGATTTAAAACAAATTCTAATACAGGTATAGAAAAAAATGATCCATTCGAGGTTTTAGGACTTAGCAAGAGTACAAATTTTGATGAGGTAAAGCTTCGTTATAAAGAGCTTGTTAGACAGTATCATCCTGATATTTTGATGGGTAGGGGAGAGAGTAAAGAGGTTATAGAGAGTTCAACCAAAAAGCTTCAAGAGATAAATGAGGCTTATGGGCGTTTGAAAGAAAAATTTGGAGTTTAGATGAAAAAATTTGCTATTTTGCTTTTGGCGGCGGTTGCCTTTTGTAAAGAGCTAAGTGTGACCGATCTTAATGGCAATGAGATCAAATTTGAACTAAAAGATAGCGCACTTTTTGAAAATGGTAAAAAAATAGGCGATTACAACAAAACAAGTAGTGTTAGTATTATTCTAGCCAGTTATAGTGGCATGGAGAGTAGTTTTAAGGCTGTAAAGACTAAAAATTTAAATGAATTTAAAGAGTATATATTTTCAGATGAAGGTGGCATAAAGGTCGTCAAATTTAGCTCAAAAAGCTCTATATGCGAGGCTTTTGGCAAAAAAGAGGCTGTAAATTTAAACGTATTAAATTCTAGCTACTTTAATGGCAGACAAATTTCAAGATATGCTTTTAGTGTTGATATCGTTTATGGCAAGTTAGAAAATTTAAATAAAAATAGCCACTTTGCAATAAAATCAAGCAATGAAAATTTAAAAAAACTTGAAAGCATAACTGAGCAAAATATCAAAAAAGATACAGCTATGGGGCTGCTTGTGCTTGAAAAAGCGATGTGTTTGGTGGAGAAATAAAATAAAATTAATCAATCTAAAGGAGAAAAAATGAGAGCGTTGCTTAGCGTTAGCGATAAAGAGGGCATTGTAGAGTTTGCAAAGGGGCTAGAAGAGCTTGGCTGGCAGATACTTTCAACTGGTGGCACCTACAAACTTTTAAAGAGTGAGGGCGTCAAAGCTACTGAAGTTAGCGAATTTACGGCGTCGCCTGAGATGTTTGAGGGTAGGGTAAAGACCCTTCATCCAAAGATACATGGTGGCATTTTGCACAAACGTGACGACGCTACACACGTGGCTCAGGCAAAAGAGCATGGCATCGAGGGGATTGACCTGGTTTGTGTAAATTTATATCCATTTAAAGAGACTACCATTAGGACCGATGACTTTGCCGAGATCATCGAAAATATCGATATCGGCGGCCCAGCTATGGTAAGAAGTGCTGCTAAAAATTTTAAAGATGTGCTTATCGTCACAAACGTGCTTGATTATGATGAAATTTTAAAGCGCTTAAGAGAAAAGAGCGATGATTTTGAGTTTAGAAGATCGCTTATGATAAAAGCTTACGAGCACACAGCGGCCTATGATAGCACGATCGCAAACTATATGAACGATAGATTTAATAGCGGTTTTGGCGATGCTAGATTTATCGTGGGAAATAAAGTTTTTGATACAAGATACGGCGAAAATCCTCACCAAAAAGGGGCGCTTTACGAGTTTAACTACTTCTTTTCAAACAACTTTAGAGCCCTAAAAGGCGAGGCAAGTTTTAATAATATGACCGATATAAATGGCGCACTAATGCTTGCAACTAGCTTTGAGGATGCGCCAGCAGTGGCTATCATCAAGCACGCCAATCCTTGTGGTTTTGCTGTAAAAGATACTTTGCTAGAGAGCTACGTGGCAGCGCTTAAGTGCGATCCTATATCAGCATATGGCGGCGTGGTCGCGATAAATGGCACGCTTGATGAGGAGCTTGCTAAAAAGATAAATGAAATTTACGTTGAAGTAATCATCGCTGCAAATGTTGATGAAGCAGCACTTAAGGTGTTTGAAGCTAAAAAACGTATCAAAATTTTCACTCAAGATAATAAATTTTTAGTCCGCGCAGATGATAAATTTGACTTTAAACATATTGATGGCGGTTTTGTATTTCAAGAAAGAGACTTTGTAAAAGATGAAGAGCTTGAAAATATGAAGCAAATGAGCAAAAAACATGCAAGCGGCAGCGAGCTAAAAGACGCTCAGATCGCGTGGAAAGTGGCTGCACTAACAAAGAGTAACTGCGTGGTTTATGTAAAAGATGGCGCGATGGTAGCTATTGGTATGGGTATGACTAGCCGTGTGGATGCTGCACGTGCCGCTGTAGCAAAGGCAAATGAACTAAAAATCGATCTAAGTGGTTGCGTACTTGCGAGTGAGGCATTCTTCCCATTTAGAGATAGTATCGACATCGCTAGTAAGGTCGGTGTAAAATGCGTCATTGAGCCAGGTGGTAGCATCAGAGATGATGAGGTGATAGAGGCTGCTGATGAGCATGGCATGTCACTATACTTCACTGGCGTTAGACACTTTTTACACTAAAATTTAGGGGCGCTTACCCCTTTCTTCACACTTTATAACTTTAATTTTCATATAATCTTTTAAAAATGAAAGGAGATAGAATGAAAAAGATCTTAAAATTTATCTTAATGGCGGCAGTGTTTTTTGGTCTAAATTTGATGGCAAAAGATGAGCTTATAAAGGAGCAGACGATGGCGGGGCAAAATTTGAAAGAAATTTATCTAGCAGGTGGTTGCTTTTGGGGTATGCAGGGATATTTTAAAAAGATATTTGGCGTAGTGGATACAAAGGTAGGCTACGCAAATGGCAAGAGCGAAAATACTAGCTACCGTGAGCTTCATGAGAGCGATCATGCTGAAACGCTTTATGTAAAATACGACGAAAACAGAGTCGCTTTAGCTGAAATTTTGGCTCATTTTTTTAGAGTAATCGATCCGACCTCGCTAAATAAACAAGGCAATGACGTCGGTAGGCAGTATAGAAGCGGAATTTACTATGTGAGCGAAAGTGATCTGCCAACGATAGAGAGCTTTATGAAAATAGAGCAAAAGAAATTTAAAGATAAGATCGTGGTTGAGGTAGCACCACTTAAAAATTTCGTCTTAGGCGAAGAGTATCATCAAGACTATCTTGATAAAAATCCTTTTGGATATTGTCACATCGACCTAGGTTTAGCCAATAAACCACTTTACGATGAGGCGAAATTTAAGCCGCTTAGTAAAGATGAGCTAAAGAAAAATTTAAGTAGCGAGCAGTATGCCGTGACGCAAGAAGCAGCGACCGAGAGGCCATTTAGCAGCGAGTATGATAAATTTAATCAAAAAGGCATTTATGTAGATATAACGAGTGGAAAGCCACTTTTCTCAAGCGCAGATAAATTTGATGCAGGATGTGGCTGGCCAAGCTTTACAAAGCCTATCACGACAACAGCTCTTTCATATAAGGAGGACAACTCTTTTATGATGAAAAGGGTCGAAGTTAAGTCGCAAAATAGTGACGCGCACCTTGGGCATGTTTTTGATGATGGTCCAAGCGATAAGGGCGGGCTAAGATATTGCATAAACGGTGCGAGCCTTAAATTTATACCGCTTGAAGATATGGCAAGACTAGGGTATGAGGAATTTATACCTTATGTAAAATAGCTTTTGTTGAAGCAAATCAATAGTTTAAAAAGTTTAATCAGAGTATAATTCTCCAAAATTAAAAGGAGAAAAAATGAGTGATTTTTTCAAAAATGCGGAGCAGTTTAATGTCGATGGTGCAACCGTGCCATTTTATAAATTTAATGAAAATGGTGTAAATTTTGTTGGCTTTGACTCACGTCCTTGCGTGCCGCCAGAGCCAATGGTCAATGCATTAATCGCTATTAAATTTGCTGATAAAAATACAAAAATTATGATGCTAAATCATAAATTTCCAGCTGGTCTTATACCAAAGATAGATAAGAGCTTTGATATAGAGCGTGAAGATATAGATGGTGGGGCTGTAAAGATGATTTTTAGCCTAAAAGACGGTGCAAACATAGAAGACGTAGATACGAGTCTTTGCCACTAAGATGCTTTTAAATACTTACGCACCACCATTTAAGCTAGTTGGTGGATATTTTATTGCTGGAATTTTCTTTTTAGCATTAAGTGTGGTGGCATTCTTTTATGCAAATTTTGATGCTATCAGCTCACTAAATACAGCTGGTTTTTTGCATATATTTTTTGTTGGCTTTGTTATGAGCATTATCATCGGAGCGCTCTATCAGCTAACCTCAGTCATCTTAGAAAAGCCATTTTTTACCGCAAAAGGTGCTATTTTAAATTTGGCTATTTTTTGTCTATCGTTGCTGGGCATGTGCTACGGGATGCTATTTGCTGAGGCTAAAATTTTACAAATTAGTGGAGTTTTGCTTTTTTGCTCGCTTGCTTTTTTTGCTACGACTTATGCATTAAGCTTTATGGATAATGAAAAAAAGAGCTTTGCGGCCTTTGCACTTTTTGTTTCAGCTATCTTTTTGATAATTGGAATAACGCTTGGTTTTTGCTTACTTATGATACTTAGCGGTACGCTGATGCTTGATTTTGAGATGACACTAAAATTTCACGTTTATTTTGTACTGGGATTCGTGTTTCTTGTGATACTTGGAGCTGCTAGTGTACTCTTACCTATGTTTGCACTAGCTCATGATCTAAAATTTACACTTAGTAAAGCCTCACTAGCATGCTATATTTTGGGTGGTATCTTACTAGCTTTTAATGAAAATTTGTCTGTTTTGTCAATATGTTTAGCGGCTTTACTTTTTATAGCTCAAGCATTTTATATTTTAAAAAAACGCGTTAGAAAGGCGTATGATTACTGGAATGTAAATATCGTACTTTCGTTGGTGGCTTTGCTTGGTGCTGCTGTTTTTATAGCTTTAGACAAATTAAATTTAGCTGCGTATTTTTTAATATATGGCTTTTTGTTTGCTTTTATCGTAGCTCATCTTTACAAGATCGCACCATTTCTAATATGGTATCACTACGTAGCACCTTTTGTCGGAAAGGTAAAAGTGCCACTTCTTGATGCCATGATACTAAAAAAGATAGCTTATTTTGGTATAGCTTTTAATGCTATCTCACTTCTTTGCTATCTTTTCTCAACTTGCTTTGAACTAGAAAATTTAGTACATGTAGGTATGATTTTTATAGCTTTTAGTATAGTTTTGCTATCGATAAATATAATAAATATTTTTAGATTTACTGGTTTTAAAGGATAAAAAATGAAAGAAAAAATTTATAACGCACTGTCAAATATCGTTGATCCAGAAGTTGGCTTTGATATCGTTTCGCTCGGACTTATATACGATGCGAGCTGCGATGAAAATGGCAAAGCAAAGGTTACTATGACGCTTTCAACCAAATCTTGCCCGCTACATGAAATGATACTTGGCTGGGTAGAAACCGCCGTGCTTGATATAGAAGGTGTCAAAGAGTGTGAGATCGACCTTGTATGGGAGCCTGAGTGGAATATACAAATGGCAAGCGATTTTGTAAAAGCACAACTTGGAGTTTAAATTTTAAGTTTTTAGATTTGAAAGTTTGTAGATTTTTAATAAGCTAGAGAGCAAAAGCTCTCTAGAAATTTTAAGGAGTTTGTTTTTTTATTAGTCCATTTGATGGCGCATAAATGATGGCACATCAAGCTGTGACATATAGTCTTCGTCATATCCACCACTAACTTTTTTAAGTCTTAATATACGCTCTTTTTTTATGATATCGTTTGCATTAGAAGTTTGTACTTCATCTTTTTTTTCAGTTTCTTTTTGTGAGCTTTGAAAACCTGTGGCTATTATTGTAACTTCAACTTTATTGTCTTCTATTTTGTCATCAGTTGTTGTACCAAATATAATTTCAGCATCTTCATCTGCTGCCTCATGAATAATGCTCATCGCATTATTGATATCAGCTAGTGGGCAACTAGGGCTTATTCTAAAATGAACTAAAATACCAAATGCGCCATTTATTGTCATATTATCAAGAAGTGGTGATTGTATAGCATTTTTTATAGCTTCTTGTGCTGCATCTTCGCCACTTGCTTCGCCAACACCCATTAAAGCTAGTCCTCTATGGCTCATAATCGTTCTAACATCAGCAAAGTCTAGATTTATGTCGCTTTTTCCTGAATCAAGCACGATCGTACTCATGCCATTAACGGCTCTTGCAAGTACTTCATCGACCATTTCAAAGCTTTCTTTTATGCCAGCATTTTTATCAATTAGTGTTAAGAGCTTATCGTTTGGAATGACAACAATAGAATCGCTTTCTTTTCTAAGTTCTTCAAGGCCACAATCAGCCAGTTTTCTACGTTTTTTTCCTTCAAACATAAAAGGCATAGTAACAACTGCAACTGTTAGTGCACCAATATCTTTTGCAGCTTGAGCAACTACTGGAGCTGCGCCTGTACCAGTTCCACCACCAAGTCCTGTACCAATGAAAACTATATCTGACGTCTCAAGTGCACTTTTTACTTCATCGTAGCTTTCTTCAGCAGCAGCTTTTCCTATTTCAGGTCTCATACCTGCACCTAGACCTTTTGTTGTTTTCTCGCCTAGTTGAATTTTCGTATGTGCAAGAGAATTTTCAAGAGCCTTAGCATCTGTATTAGCAACAATAAGATCTATATTTAAATTTGGATTAACTCTTATTATATGGTTGACCATATTGCCACCACCTCCACCTACACCTACGACCTTTATCTTTGCACCATAGATGCTTTTATTTTCTTCTACTGTGAAGCTACTCATTTTTGAAATTCTCCTTAAAATAATTGTGTAATACTATACCAAAATTTTGCAAAAGCATTTGGCTTTTTTTCTTGTTTACTAATATCTGCAATATTGGCAAGCTCTTCTTTATTTTTTGATTTATTTGCTATCTCTAATTCAAAATCTTTATCAGAAAAACTATCCTCTTTTTCATTTGGATCCTGCACCTCTTGTCCAAAATTTTGTATGTTTTCTTCTTCTACAAAAACATTTCTAAAATTTGCTTTCGGTTTTGAGGCTATTTCCCCTTGGTATCTCATTTTTTTCTCAGAATCAATTTCGTATGGGCTAAAGTTGCCAGCACCATACAAACAAAGCCCTATAGCACAAGAATTTGCTGGATCTCTTAAAATTTCAAATAATCCATCCATTTCTTTTGGTTTTGCTATACGAACTGGCATTTTGTCAAATATCGCAGATGCAAGATCTCTAATACCTTCTAACTTAGTCATACCGCCAGTAAGTATTATTCCAGCACCAATGCTATCTTTATAACCACTATCTTCTAGCATTTTAGCAAGTACCATAAGGGTTTCTTCTGCTCTGGCATATATAACATTTGATATTATATCTAGTGAAACTTCATGACTTTTTGTTTCATCTCCAAGGATCGGAAGCTCTATTAGATCAACTGACTTATTTATTAAAGCACCATAACCTAATTTTATCTCTTCTGCCTTTGGAAGAGGTGTATGCAGAGCCATAGAAAGATCATTTGTAATGTTTGCTGAGCCAACAGGTAAAAATTCATTGTATCTTATAGAATTTCCAGAATGCACTACAAGATTACAAGTAGCACCACCCATATCAACAAGTGCAGCACCAAGCTCTTTCTCATCTTTTGTTAATGTTGCTATCGCAGAAGCATATCCTGAAAGGACTATGTTATCTAGTTGAACACCTGCTAAATTTACGGCTTTTCTTAGGTTGCTAATAGATGACTTTTGTACTGTAACAATATGTGTTTGAACTTCTAGCCTGCTACCATTCATACCTATTGGATCTTCAATATGTTCTTGTCCATCTACTTTAAAATTGTAAGGAAGAACATGTAATTTTTCATATTCATGAGGTATATCAGCTGTATGATCGGCCATTTGCATAGCACGCTCGATCTCTTTTATACCTATTTCATGATTTGGTATATTCACTACACCACTACTGTCAACGCTTTTTGTATACGCACCAGAAATAGAAACTATGACTTTTTCATAGCGTGTTCCTGCAACTCTTTGTGCTTCTATCAATGCATTTTTTATTGACTTTGCAGCTTGCTCAATATTGGTTATAACACCTTTTCTTATTCCTTGTGTTTTTTCAGTTCCAATTCCAATTATCTTAATGCCATTTTCATCGTGTTGTGCTATTACTGCACAAATCTGAAAAGAGCCGATATCTATACCTAAAATTTTTGTACTCAAGATAAATTACCTTTTGATATATTCTTTAATTTCATAGTATTTTTTTAGTTTGTTTGTTAAATCTTTTATTAACTCATTATTTTTAAGCATTGTAACGTTTTGCTGTGTTATTTGCTTATAGTTATTATCCATATTATCTACAAGCAACCTTTGTTCCAAAATATCGTATATAACGGCCTTATCTTCTAATATAACATAATCTTTTTTATTGTTAGTTTCAAAAAGTTGAGATACAAAAGCTCTAGTTTCACTTTCATTTAGTCCTGAGATAGAGCTATTTATATCTCTACTGATAAAGCCTATATCAGTTCCTTTGAAATTTTGTAAAGACTCTTTTGCCATAGCCGTCAAGTTTTCTTTTTTCTTTTTATCTTTGTAAATTTCAAGTACCATAGCTCTTGCTTGTTCAAAACTCATAGGTTGTGGAGGAGTTATGTTTTTTATTCTAACTATCAAATATCCATCTTTATATGTAAATGGTTTTATAACCTCACCAACTTTTGCCCCTTTTATTTCATCAAGTGAGAATGTTGCATTATCTTCATTTATACTAATAAATTCATTTGTTGCAAGCTCGGCTTTTTTGATAGAGGTATATTTTTTTAAAGCATCAGTCTTACTTTTCTCAATATTGTAGTCTTTAATAACTTCAGTCTTTACTTCATCAAATGATTTGATTTTGTCATCAGAGCCTTTATATCTCTCCTTATTTTCGTTGTAGTAGTCACTTAAAGTAGTTTGATTTACATCATTTTTATTTGACTCTATAAAGTATGTTTCTAGACCGTATATAGTCTTTGTCATATAGTTGTTTTTATTTGTTTCCCAAAGATCCTTTAGCTCTTTTTCATCTATTTTTATATCACTTTGATTAGCATTTATTATTTGTATTGCTAATTTGTCTTGCATAAAAAAGCTTGCTTCCATCATTGCAATGTCTTCTTTACTGGCTGGTAAATTTAAAATAGTTCTAAGTTTATCAAGTAGTATTGTTAGTTTTAAATTTTCTTCAAAATCGGTTGGATTTATTCTGGCCCTTCTTAAAATATCATAGTATAAATTTTTATCAAAAGCACCATCTTTTTGAAATGTTGGATCAACGATTATATATTTTAAAATATCATCTTTGCTAACACTAAGACCTATATCGTCTGCAAAATTTAATAGTAAATTCTCTTGAATTGTGGCCTGAAGTGCAGCATTTTGTAATCCTAACTCATTAGCCTTTTCTTGCGTTAATTTACCATCAAAAAGGTTATTGTAGTATTGATACAAACTATCGTATTTTTGTTGTAGTTCTTGAATGCTTATATTTCTGTGTCCTACTTTTGCTACCGAAGTGGCTCGATTGCTGTTTAAATCATATGCTCCCCAGCCTACAAAGCCTGCTCCAACAAAGGCTATTGTACTTACCCAAATGGTAACAACAAGGTATTTTTTATGTTTTTGCATCCAAGACAACATTAAATTTTCCTTTAAAAGACTAACGAAATTTGTATGATATATTATATAAAATTGCCTTAAATAAGCTTAAAATAGGGGCTTTAAAAATACTTTTGTGAAGAATTTTGCTAACAATTTTTTAGTATTGTTAGCAAAATTTTTAAATACTATAATCGCTATAACTACTAGTTAAATGAAGCAATTTGCAGCTATTCTCAAGTAAAGCTATCTCTTTTGCAAGAAGCTGAGGGCTCCTACTGTAGGCATAAATGCCATATCCTTTAACGATAATAATGTTTGTGTTTTTTTCTAGCATATATCTATAAATTTCAGTTTCTGCACGTTCATACCAGTCATCATATTGTTTTGGATCATAAACAGAAATTTTATCAAATCTCATATACCCAAAATAATCTTTCGGTACAATTTTTTCATGTTTCATTGCGTAGGCAGTTGCGTATGGTGGCATCGCGTAGCAAACAAATCTTGCCTCATTTATATTTTTATAAATATTTAAGTGTATATCAGCATCAAGACTAGCTTCATTCCAGCGATAGTCTTTTTTTGATGAAAGAAGTGTTAAGTCATCATCTTTTAAATTATCAAAAATGGCATTTTGTTTATTGATTATAAATTGATTTTTTTCGACTCTTGCCGAAATTGAGCCATGAAAGACGCCAAAAAAATTCTTTCTAAACATAGAAAGTGATATCGTTTTTATCTCATTTATTGAGTGTTCTAGCTCCATTTTTTCTCCTGCGTTTAAGTGATTATATTTAAGCTATCTTAAAATTTATGTAAAATTTTGTGTAATGATAGCTTTTTAAGTAAAATTTCGATAAATTTTCCACACTATTTACTATAAAGAGGCAGCGTTGCAAAGTCCACATATTAGTGTTTTACTCGATGAAGTTCTATCTTTTTTTAAAAATTTAAATGGAAATTTTATAGATTGTACGCTTGGATATGCTGGGCATTCTAGTGCCATTTTATCTCAAAATGAAAATTTAAATTTAATTGCCTGTGATAGAGATAACGAAGCTATAAATTTTTCACTAAAAAAACTTGAGCCATTTGGTAGCAGAGTGAAAATTTATAAGAGCAATTTTTCTGAGCTCATTAGCAAACTTAGTAGCGATAAAATTTCAAATGTTAGAGGGATTTTAGCTGACATTGGTGTTAGCTCTTTACAAATAGATAAAGATGATAGGGGCTTTAGCATTGGCTCAAGCACGCTTGATATGCGCATGGATAAAGAGCGAGGATTTAGCGCCTATGACGTGGTAAATGGCTACTCATTTGATGAGTTAGTTAGGATTTTTAGGGATTATGGCGAGCTAAAAAACGCTACTGGGGTCGCAAATAAGATAATAAATGCTAGAAATTTAGGCAAGATAACAAGCGCAAAAGAGCTTGCAAATATAATAGGCACAGCCCAGATAAAAGGGCGCGGTGTTAGCCCTGCGATACTGGCTTTTCAGGCGATCAGAATAGAGGTAAATGGCGAGCTAGATGAGCTAACAAATTTGCTTGATAGTATAGAAAAGGGCGGTTTTAAAGATTGCTTGGTGGCGATCATAACATTTCACTCACTTGAAGATAGGATCGTAAAAGAGCGCTTCAAAAAGTGGGCAAACAGCTGTATCTGCCCGCCAGGCATCTACCGATGTGAGTGTGGAAATAACCACGAGCTGGGCGAAATTTTAACCAAAAAGCCACTAACAGCAAGTAGCAGTGAGCTAAAGATAAACTCGCGAAGTAAGAGCGCAAAACTGCGGGTTTTTAAGATAAAAGGATAAAGATGCAAGAAAAAGAAGAGCTACTAACGCTTCACGACGAGGAGCAAAAACGTGAGGTAAATTTAAGCTTTAAGACATTAGTGATGGTCTATTTAGCTGTTTTTATAGCTCTAGCTATATTTTTGCCAAAAATTTACATAGCAAATCAAATTTATTATATAAGTAGAGATATAGCTGACATCAGTGGTAAACGAGATATGCTTTTAGAGGAAAATAGAGCTCTTAATATAAAACTTGAAAATTTACGTTATAAAAATCAAATTTTAAATAATATGCAAGAGCGTCAATGGAAATAACTGAACATTGAAATTTTTATTTATTCTCATCTAAATTTTGGCGATTCAATTATATTGGCAAATAATATAGCCATTTTGTATACAACTGCACAAAAATAAAATTAGCTCAATAAACAAAGCCTAGCTTAACTTAACTAATTACTTTCTTTTTGAGAGATTAGCTTTTCATATATATATTGTTCTAAATCTTTTTTTGATATGTCATTTTTTATAGCAGTATTATAAATTTCTTCGACCTTGCTTGAGTATTTTTCATAGCTAAAATAAGGAAAATGCACACTCCAAGCTTTCTTGATAAGATTGTGGCTTATCTCTCTTCTTGCCCAAACTTTAAACATATCAAAGCCAATGAAAACGGCCGAAGTGACGACAGCAGTCGCTATTATCGATATGTGTGCATCAGTTTTTGCTAAAAAATGATGCGTGATGATTAACAATGGAAATAAAATGACAAAACAGATAAGTGCGTAAATCTGATAGAGCTTGATGTGATTAAATCTAAAATTTAACTTTGCTCCGTCTATTAGCATACCTCGTTAAAAAGGGCATTTGCTTCAAGTAGATCCCTGAATAAAACTGGCTGTTTTGAAACAAAAAAAACGTTTTTTATGATTCTATCTTTTAAAGTTTCTTGCATTTTTTATAGACTTTTTACCTTTGAAATTTTGGTTCATTATATCTAAGAATCTATAAATTCAAACAAAATTAGATACAATTTGCCCAAAATTTAAGGAGCTAAAATGGCAGATCAAGCTTTGCAAACCGTCTTTTTAAACGGAGAATTTTTGCAAAAAGATGAAGCAAAAGTTAGTGCTTTTGATAGAGGATTTATATTTGGTGATGGAATTTATGAGGTTGTGCCTGTGATAAATTCAAAAATGGTTGATAAAGATGGATTTTGGGCGAGATTTGAAAGAAGCTTAAATGAAATAGATATAAGTTTGCCCTACGAAAAGGAAAAATTTGAAGCGATCTTAAACGAGATAATCTCCAAGAATGCCTTAAAAGAGGGCGGAATTTACATGCAAGTAACAAGAGGCGTGGCGTTTAGAAATTTCTATTTCATAGAAAATTTAACACCAAGTGTCTTTATTTTCTGTTACCAGAGTGAAATTTTAAACAATCCTGCTGCAAAAACTGGCATAAAAGTCGTGAGTGTCGAGGATATCAGATGGAAAAGGCGTGACATCAAGTCTATCTCACTTCTGGCTCAGTGCTACGCTAAAAATGAAGCTCACAAAAAAGGTGCAGATGAGGGCTTTATGGTGGAAAATGGCTTTGTCACAGAGGGTTGCAGCTCAAGTGCTTTTATCATCAAGGATAAAACTTTAATCACAAAACCACTTTCAAATGAAATTTTACCAGGCATTCGTCGCATGAGACTTTTAAAGATTGCTAAAGATATTGGCCTTAAGATAGAGGAGCGAAAATTTAGCATGGATGAAGTTTATAGTGCTGATGAAGTCTTTATCTCGGCTGCGACGCTCATACTCTTACCAGTTGTTTATGCTGATGGCAAGGCGATAAACGGTGCAAAAGTAGGAGAAATTTCAAGCAAACTTCGTGAAATTTATGCTGGTGAACTTTTAAAAGAAGCCGGGCTTTGAGAGAAAAAATCTTAATAAGTGCTTGCCTAGTCGGCATAAATTGTAAATTTAACGGCGAAAATAATCTCTTGGATAGAGCCATTTTAGATGAAATCTCAAAGAGATATCATCTGCTTTTTGTTTGTCCTGAAGTTTACGGTGGACTTAGCACGCCGAGGGAACCGGCTGAGATGAAAAATGGTGTGGTTGTTTGTAAATTTTCAGGCAAAGATGTGAGTGAAAATTTCAAAAATGGAGCAGAAATTTGCCTAAAGATAGCCAAACTAAATGGCTGCAAAAAGGCTATTTTAAAATCAAAAAGTCCAAGTTGTGGAAGTGGGCAAATTTATGACGGAAGCTTTAGTAAGAGGCTTATTTTAGGCGATGGCATCACAGCAAAACTGCTAAAAGAAAATGAAATTTTAGTTTACAGCGAAGATGAGATAGTAGGGTTTGATGTTTGATAGGCTAAAAGACAACATTATACTTGAGGTGATTTTTAAGTACATCATCTTGTTGTTGCTTTTTATCTGTGTGATCGGTCTTTTTATGAGCGGCGCTCTTTTCTTAAATGGGGAGATGAGTGCAAATTCGCTAAATTTGCACATTTTCTTTGGCTTTAGTTTGGTTGTCTTGACGATTGTTCATAGTTATGTTAAGAAGAAAAAGTTAAAGAAGCTAAGCCTTGAGTTTAAAAATATTTTAAATCACAAGCCAGTGCAGATGGATTGTAACACTACTAGATTTTTAAACGCTCTAAATGATGTAAGAGTGGGCTATCTTTCGAAGAAATTTGGCTCTGATATTGTAGAAATTTTAAGATCAAATGACATAAAAGTAAAAAGTGAGAATGAGACGATGAAGCAAATTTGTAAAAACAACGATGAAAAGATGTTTTATATTTTTGTTTTGATTGTCGAAGCTATTTTTAAGGATAAGGAATAAATTTGAAAAAAAGTATATTTTTAGCGTTTAGTGTTGCTTTGTTTTTGGGATGTTCGCAGACCCAGCCAAAGCCAAGTGTGCAAAATTCTTTACCAGATGAAAATGTATATAAGCCAAATGAACGCATTAGTTTGCTTGATTTTGAAATTAAGCAAGATGCCTCGTCGCTACCGCAAAATATGCAAAGTGCAAGCTTTGACCAAGAAGAAATTTTAAAAAGAAGGTTTAAGGTTTTTACATTAAAGGGTGTAAAATTTAATCCAAACGATGTCTTTTGGGCATTTAATATATATAAGCCAAGCGAAAAGAGAAAGTATTTTGGCTCAAATTTTAGACAGATACCTCAAAGCTGGTTTGACGCACAAAAGGACAATGCAAATTTTTCAGCTCTTTCAAGCATCTCTGCTTATGCTCTAACTTCGGCAAACACAGCTTTGAGAAATTTTCCAACCGATGAGCCGATATTTTTAAATCCGCAAACTCCAGGCGAGGGCTATCCGTTTGATTATTTGCAAGAATCAACCCTAAGCATCGCTCATCCACTTTTTGTCTCACACCTTTCTAAAGATAGGGCATGGGCGTTTGTTAGCGATGATGCGGTTTGGGGCTGGGTAAAGGTCGAGGATATCAAATTTATAAGCGACGATGAGGCAAATGCCTATCAAAAGTCAAGTTTTGTAACTATAAAAACGGACAAGATGCCAGTTTATGATAAGGCTGGAAATTTTTTATTTTATTCAAGAGTCGGAGCGATACTGCCTGTTTTGGCACAGGATAGTAAAAACTACTACGGTAAAATTTATGTAAGAAATCTCTTGAGAGAATTTGTGTTGCCAAAGTCTGTTGGCGCTCTTTTTCCTCTTAAATTTAATGACTCAAATCTAAAAACACTTATTAGCTCCCTTCTTACTCAGCCTTATGGTTGGGGTGGGGTTGATAAGCTAAGGGATTGCTCGCTTTTTACGAAAGATCTGCTAGCTAGCTTTGGTGTGTGGCTACCTAGAAACTCAAAAGCTCAAGCAAATATGGGGCAAAAATTTGATCTAAAAGGACTTAGTAACGCTGCAAAAACAAAAGAGATAAAAGAAAAAGGTGTGCCATATCTTACACTCGTGCATCTGCCAGGGCATATCATGCTTTATGCTGGGTACAAGGGCGATGATATCTACGTGGTACATGATGCTTGGGGACTAAAAACTGAAAATAACGGCAGAGCGTTAATCGGTGCTACGGCAGTAACTACGCTAAACATTGGACAAAACAGAAGCGATATACAAAACTCAAATTTGCTCATTTCAAAGGTTGATTCTATAAATGTGATAAAGCCCGAAAATGTAATAAGCGATAAAGCTAGAAAAATTTCAGCTTTACAAAGGGCTTATGATGTTAAGGTTGAGGATAATTTAGTCAAATTTAGTGATGGAACAATATTTGTCTATGATGACTTTAAGCAAAAAGACGATGAGTGTAGTATTGATGCTGATATAGAGGATATGAATGCGCTTGATTACGCTGCATTTTCGCCACTTAGCACCGCACTAAGCGATGCTGGCAGATGTAGAAATTATGAATTTTTAGGCAAAATTTATGGCTCAAGCGAGAGCGAGGTAAAAGCAAATTTGGTAGATGTTGTTTGGCTAAAAGATAGCCTTGCGCTAAAACTACCATTTAACTCTAAAAATGGAGCCGCAGCTGCTTTGCAAGACGTAAGCAATGAGCTAAACGATATGGTAAAAAGCGATGCTAGTTTGCTTGAATATTTAAAAAATCCAGGTGGAACATTTAAGTGGCGAGTAATCGCTGGCACAAACCGCTTGAGCCCGCACAGCTACGGTATTGCGATCGATATAAATGTGAAAAAGAGCCACTATTGGCAGTGGAGCAATGGCTACCAAAATCTCATCCCTGAAAAGATAGTGCGTGTTTTTGAAAAACATAAATTTATCTGGGGTGGACGCTGGAAGCACTTTGATACGATGCACTTTGAGTATCGCCCAGAGATGTTTGAGTAGATGCTAGAACAAATTTTAGAAATTTTATCTCGCTCAAACGTCTTTTTAACTGGTGGTGGAGGCGTTGGCAAGAGTTATCTAACGGCCTCTGTCATCAGGCATTACAAAGAAAATTTTAAAAACGTCATCATTCTTGGCTCAACTGGCATAAGTGCCGTTAGCCTTGGAGGAGTTAGTTTGCATAGCTTTTTTAAATTTGGCTACTGCAAGGACTACGAGGAGCTAAGGCGCTTTGACTATCATCAAAAAGACAAACTAAGCAAGCTAAGAAATATGCTAGATGCTTGTGATCTGCTTGTAATTGATGAAATTTCAATGGTGAGCTCAGGTTTAATGGAGATGATAAGATATCGCCTGCTCACCTCTAAATTTAAAGGCAGGGTGCTTATAGTGGGTGATTTTTATCAGCTTCCGCCAGTGCAAAAGGAGCAAAACGAAAATAGGCTTTTTAATTTTTTATACGCTTTTAACTCCAGTGCGTGGGAGGATATGAAATTTACAAATGTCGAACTTCTCATCTCAAAACGCACAAATGATCTTAAATTTTATGAGATTCTCTCTAGGCTGCGAGTAGGCGAGCTAGATGATGAGATAATTAACTATATAGAGAGTTTAAGAGTGTCCAAGATAGAGCCAGATGATGATACGAGTGTGCTTTTTGGTAGAAATGCCGAGGCTGAAATGCTAAATCAAAAAAGGCTTTCAGAACTTGACACGCCACTTGAAATTTCAAACTCAGATGTAAGCATTTTGGATGAAAATTTAGATAAAAAAGAGTTTGAAAAATGGGCAAATACACTAAATATCTCAAGAGATTTGGAGATGAAGATCGGTGCCAAGATCATCTTTACGTCAAATAAATGGGGCGAATATTACAACGGAGAGCAAGGCAAGATCATGCAAATTTTAAAAGAAAATGGCATCATCTCAAGCGTGATAGTTAAAAAAGATAGCGGCGAAATTTGTGAGATAGAAAAAGCCGCTTATATATTTAGTTCGCTAAATTTAAACGAAGATGAGATCGAAGAAAATGTACAGGCATCGCTCTATCAGTTTCCATTTAAGCTTGCTTACGCCCTAACCATCCACAAATCTCAAGGAATGAGCATAAACTCGCTCATTTGCAATATCAACCATATTTTTGCCAAAGGACAACTCTACGTCGCACTTTCTCGTGCAGTAAGTCCTAAAAATTTAAAACTTTTTTATGATAAAAAAAGTGATTTTAGGCAGCATTTAAGAAAAGTGGTTAAAATTGATGACGAAGTTAAGAAATTTTACCAAGAAAACGTATTTTTGCATATTAAGGAGAATTTATGAAAAAGCTATTTTTAAGCCTTGCTTTTTGTGTTTTTGCATTTGCAGACGTCCTAAAAGTAAGAGATTTTCAAACAGATATCTACTCAAAAGCTGGACAAAATTTAACAAAAAAGATAAATATGAACCTTGAAGTTGTCGGACGTGATGTTGAAGAAAATGAAGCGTATGTTCTTGATGCTTTAAACATAATAGTTGGTAGCTTTTACGTGGAAGATATTTTAACCTCAATGGGAAAAGAGAAATTTAAAGAGCTTTTCATAAAATACGCAGCCAAAAAGCACTCTCTTGATATCGATGATGTGCTTATCTTAAATATAAAAGTGATAAATAATCTTGAGCTAAGCGAGATCATAAAAGCAATAAAGAGCCAAAATTTATGCTCCGATCCAAGTGTTAATGAAGAGATTGTAACAAAACCAGAAAAGAAGAAAAAAGGCAATGAGATCATCATCTCGCCAGATCCAAATGACGTAGTTCAAAAGCCTATTGATCTAAATAATGTTCAAGAATTTGGAAAAGACTTTGGGGAAAAGTGAGTAAATTTGGCTAAAGCTAGCCAAATTTATTGATTTACGATGTCATAACCTTGAGGAATGACGGGAGTTAGCGTCTCTTGTGGGATGAGTGCATCTTTTACTGGATTGCTTAGGGTTATTTTTATTTTATTTGAAAGTTTATCTTTATAGTCAATCGTCGTTGGAAGCGTGTTTTTGATCGTTATAAAGTACTCAACTCCGTCATATATCGCTTTGTAAAGTGTTGGTTGGATTTGCTCCGCATGAGCCAAGATTTGTGTCAAATTTGGCGTATCATCAAGCTTTGAAATAATAGCTTGCTCAAGCTCATCTTCGATCACGATCACACGCTCTTTGTTAAAATAAATTCTCTTTGGCGTTGGACTTTCATATATCCAAAGTGCAGTATTGTCGTTTTTTGCGTAAAATCTACCCTTATAATTTATGCTTTTGCCTTCGCTAAATACAGTTTGCGTAAAGTCACTTTGAAGGCTTTTGAAATTTAAGCCAGCGCCAAATGAGCAAACTGCAACGAGAGATGCAACTAGAAATTTTCTCATTTTTTATCCTTTTTTTGGCGTATTCTAGCCCAGTTTAATTAAATAAATAGTTAAACTATGCTAAGATCCAAAGTTTAAAAATTTAGGAAGGTAAAATAATGATTTCATCGGTATTTAGAAAGATTTTTGGCACAAAAAACGATAGAGAAGTCAAAAAGTATATAAGACGCGTTGCACAGATAAATGCACTCGAGCCAACTTATGAAAAGATGAGCGACGATGAGCTTAAAATCAAATTTAATGAGCTAAAAGCCCAAGTAGTAGAAGAAAAAGTCACTTTAGATGAAATTTTAAATGATGTTTTTGCGATCGTTAGAGAGGCTAGTAAAAGGGTGCTTAAGATGCGCCATTTTGACGTGCAGCTAATCGGCGGCATGGTGCTAAACGAGGGCAGGATCGCTGAGATGAAGACAGGTGAGGGTAAGACATTGGTGGCGACTTTGCCAGTTATCTTAAATGCGATGAGTGGCAAGGGCGTGCATGTAGTGACCGTAAATGACTACCTTGCAAAGCGTGATGCGACGCAAATGGGCGAGCTTTATAACTTTTTAGGCTTAAGTGTTGATGTGATATTAAGCGGCGGATATGATGACGAGGTAAGACAAGCTGCGTATAACGCTGACATAACATACGGTACAAACTCAGAATTTGGCTTTGACTATCTGCGTGATAATATGAAATTTGAAGCTAGCCAAAAGGTGCAAAGAGGCCATAACTTCGTCATTGTAGACGAGGTCGATAGTATCTTGATAGATGAGGCTAGAACACCGCTTATAATATCAGGTCCAACAAACCGCACACTTGATGGCTATATAAGAGCAGATCAGGTCGCAAAACAGCTTACTAGAGGTACTCCGGCTGATCCAAATGTGCCAGGCTCAAAGCCAACTGAGGATTTCATAGTAGATGAAAAAAATAGAACGATAATGATCACAGAAGCTGGCATAAGCAAGGCTGAAAAATTATTTGGTGTTGAAAATTTATATAACCTTGAAAATGCTATACTAAGCCACCACCTAGATCAAGCTCTAAAAGCTCACAATCTCTTTGAAAAAGACGTTCATTACGTCGTAAAAGATGGCGAGGTTGTCATTGTTGATGAATTTACAGGACGTTTAAGTGAGGGCAGACGCTTTAGTGAGGGACTTCACCAAGCACTCGAGGCAAAAGAGGGCGTAAAAATCCAAGAAGAGAGCCAAACTCTTGCCGATACGACCTACCAAAACTACTTTAGGATGTATAAAAAGCTTGCAGGTATGACTGGTACGGCTCAAACTGAGGCTACTGAGTTTTCTCAAATTTACAACCTTGATGTTATCTCGATCCCTACAAACGTGCCAGTTATCAGGATCGACTCAAATGACCTTATTTATAAAACCCAAAACGAGAAATTTAAAGCAGTCATCGACGAGATCAAAAAAGCTCATGAAAAAGGCCAGCCAGTGCTCGTAGGAACTGCGAGTATCGAGCGAAGTGAAGTGCTTCACGAGATGCTTAAAAAAGTAGGTATCCCACACTCTGTGCTAAATGCTAAAAACCACGAAAAAGAGGCTGAGATCATCGCACAAGCTGGTGTAAAAGGTGCTGTAACTATCGCTACAAATATGGCCGGACGTGGTGTTGATATCAGGATAAACGACGAGGTGAGAGACCTTGGCGGCCTATATATCATCGGTACCGAAAGACACGAGAGTAGAAGGATAGATAATCAGCTTCGCGGCCGTGCTGGACGTCAGGGCGATCCTGGTATGAGTAGATTTTACCTAAGTCTTGAAGACAATCTTTTAAGAATTTTTGGCAGCGACCGCATAAAAGCGATCATGGATAGGCTTGGTATCGACGAGGGCGAAAGCATCGAGAGTCGCATGGTAACAAGAGCTGTTGAAAATGCCCAAAAGAAAGTTGAGAGCTTGCACTTTGAGGCTAGAAAGCACTTGCTTGAGTATGACGACGTGGCAAACGAGCAAAGAAAGACTATTTATAAATATCGTGACGAGCTACTAGATAAGAGCTACGATATGAGCGAAAAGATTGCCCAAAATAGAGTTGAATACGTTACAAATTTGCTTGACACGGCTGAAATTTTCCATGGTGGCTTGAAAGATGACTTTGATATTAAAAATTTATGCTCTATCATCCTTGCAGACTGTGGCGAAGAGATCGACGAGAGTGAGCTAAAAGGGCTAGAGTACAATGAGCTTATCGATAAGCTTGTTGAAATCTTTGGTGCAAGATATAACGAAAAGATGAGCGTGCTAAACGAGGAGCAAAGAAGAGATATAGAGAAAATTTTATACCTTCAAGTGCTTGATAATGCGTGGAGAGAGCACCTTTATCAGATGGATATCCTAAAAACTGGTATCGGCCTTAGAGGGTACAACCAAAAAGATCCGCTCGTGGAGTATAAAAAAGAGAGCTACAACCTCTTTATGGAACTAGTAAATAGGCTAAAAACTGAGAGTGTTAAGACGCTACAGGTGGTGAGATTTAAGAGCCGCGAGGAGCAAGAAGAGCAAGCTAGAATGATGATCGAGGCTAACCAAAATGCTGAAAATGAGCATTTAAGCTACAATAATCAAGACGAGGACGAGAAATTTACGCCAGAGAAAAAGATCCCAAGAAATTCACCTTGCCCTTGTGGAAGCGGTAAAAAATATAAAGATTGCCACGGCAAAAGTGGCCCTAAAAAAGGCATATTTGCTTAAAATTTCTACTTTTAAGGCGTGAAAGCGCCTTAACTTTTTTAAAGGCTATTTGATGACAAGCTTACCAAAGTACCTACTTTTTAAATATTTAAGATTTGATAAAACTCAGCCATTTATCGCTCTAAGCGCTTTGCTCGCCTTTCTTGGTGTGAGCATAGGGCTTATGGTTTTGATCGTTGCTATGGCTATTATGAATGGATTTGATAAAGAATTTGAACGTAAACTTTTTACGATGAACTATCCAATAACTGTTCAAAGTGCCTTTAAAGGCTCCATTGATGATAGCTTTGTGGATGAGCTAAAGGCTAAATTTAGGGATCTTAAATTTAGTCCATTTATTAGCACACAGGTGATCTACCGCTCGGCAAATGCGCTTGAGGGCGGACTGGTTTATGGCGTAAATTTTAAAGATGAAAAGCAAATAAACTCGGTCGTAAACGAGGCCTTAAAAGAAAAAGAGCTAAGCGGCTTTGAGATACTGGTGGGAAGTGGCATCGCAAATGAATTTAGACTAAGAAATGATGAGAAGCTAACGCTAATTTTTACAAAAGCCGATCCAGCTGGCTTTTCACTAACGCCAAAGATGAAGCGCTTTGATATCGGCGGTTCATTTACATCTGGGCTTATCGCCTATGACAAGGCATTCTCATATACTTCGGTTGAGGCTTTGAGGAAAATTTTGGACTATCCAAATGGCGTATATGACGGCATTCACATTTTTTCAAAAAAGCCATTTGATGATATAAAAAGGGTGCGTGATGGACTTCCAGCTGGCACTGTAGCCATTGGCTGGTGGGAGCAAAATGGTAACTTTTTCTCAGCGCTCGCACTTGAAAAAAGGGCGCTTTTTATCGTTTTGATGCTTATTATCCTTGTGGCGTCGCTAAATATTATAAGCTCACTACTAATGACTGTGATGAACCGCAGGCAGGAGATTGCCTTGCTTTTAGCGCTTGGAGCTAGCAAAAGTGAGATAAAAAGAAGCTTCTTTTATCAAGGGCTAGTTATCGGCGGAGGTGGCATTATATTTGGTCTAGTGCTTGGCTTTTTGGGGCTATTTTTGCTTGGGAATTTTAATATCATAGACTTGCCAGCTGATGTTTATGGCTCAAGCAAACTACCGCTTGAACTATCCATAATCGATCTTGTGCTTATCATCGTTGGAGCTGTATTTATCGTGGCTATCTCGTCTTATTATCCAGCTAAAAAAGCCACAGAAGTAAATGTACTTCAAACGTTAAGAAATGAGTAAAGCCTAGATGCTTAGGCTTGCTCATTGCTTGTAAAAGTTATTTTTAAAAGATTATTTTAAAACTGAACATAAACTCGTAAAATTCTAGAATAAATTTATACTTTTACGCTCTTATATCATGATCGATTTTGCATTGAAGAGCCTCGTGTACTAGTGTTTTTGCCATGACACGCTCTTCGTTTATTAGGTGAAAATTTTTACCTAGCTCACCAAAGATATCTTTATTTCCTTCGCCATTTATTTTTATTATAGTTTGGGTATTTACACCGTAGTCTTTTATCTTTTGTGCGATGAGCTCCACCCTTTGCTCATTATTAACAGTTATAATAACAGCGGCTGCATCGTTTAGGCAGGCATTTTCAAGTGTGTGGCTTTGAAGAACGTTACCTAAAAATACATTTTCTCCGCGGCTCCTACCAAGCTCAACTAGACTAATATCATTATCAAGCACAAGATATAAAAGTTTTGTCTCTTTTAGTCTTAAAACGACCTCTTGACCAAGCCTCTCATAGCCAAAAACCACGATGTGATTTTTTATTTTTTGCGGTTTTAGAGTTTCATTTGGTTCAACAACGATCTCACGTTCTATGAGGTCTGCTATCGCATCTAGTTTTTTAAGTATAAAAGGCGTAGCAAACATCGATACAACTGAGGCTGCGATAAAAATTTGAGCAGTTTGTATATCAAGTAAATTTCTAGTAGTCATTAGTCCAAAAACAGCTAGTGCAAATTCGCCTATTTGGCAAATGCTAAGTGCAGTTTTTGCAGCAACTCTTCGCTTTAAGTAGATGTTTAAAATGGCAAAAACAACGATAGCTTTTATCACCATGACACTAAATACTAGGCCAAGAACAAGCCAGATATTTGAGATAACTACAGCAAAATTTATCTGCATGCCAACGGTTATAAAAAATAGCCCTAAGAGTAAATCTCTAAAAGGTATGAGATCAACTTCGATTTGGTGTTTATACTGTGTCTCAGCCATCATCATACCGGCCAAAAATGCACCCAAAGAGTATGAGAAGCCAAAGAAGTGAGCCAAAGTACTAGAGCCAACAACCATAAATAAAATCGTAGCTATAAAAACTTCTTGCGAATTTGTTTGAATAACTTTATAAAATATCCAGTTTATGACATATTTGCCAAGTAGAAATAGCACAACGATAAGAATAATCGCACTTGTAAATGTCTTTAGCAAAAGCTCATTTATTGAAGCATCTTGCGAGCTAAACATATCTATCATAAGTAAAATAGGAATGACTGCAATATCTTGAAATAGTAAAATTCCAAGTGCTTTTCTACCGTAAATTTTACTCACATCGCCACTATCGTTTAGCGTCTTTAGCACGATCGCAGTTGATGAGAGCGCAAGCGCAAGACCTGCAATAAGTGCTGTTTCGTCTTTTAAGTGAAGGGCATAATAAAGCATCACACCCATTATAAAGCCGCTTAAACAAACCTGTAAGCCGCCATTTAAAAAGACCTCTTTTTTCATGCCTATTAAGTGTTTAAAGCTAAACTCAAGCCCAATGGTAAACATCAAAAATGCGATACCAAATTCCGCGATATGAGAAATTTCATCATTGCTTTTTAGGTTGAAAAATTCTGATATAAGCGTACCAGTTACGATGTAGCCGATGATGGTTGGTATCTGAAATTTTTTAAAAATAACGTTTAATGCGACTGAGATCGCTGCAACAAGCAAGAAACCTTCTAAAATTTGTTCCATAAATTATTTTTTACCTTCATAAAAGACTAGATCAAAGCTATTTTTCCTTTTTACGAGCGATCTTTTGGTGCTAGTTTGACTGGTAGCTTCGTGCAATTTTTTATTTAGCTCATCAATAGTTGATTCTAAATCGTCAATTTTTTCTTTCAACTGAAGTATCACATCAACGCCGGCTAAATTTACACCTAATTCGCGGGTTAAATTTAGTATAGTTTTTACGCGATCAACATCTTTTTGTGAGTAGAGCCTCATCTTGCCATCTGTTCTTGATGGCTCGATAAGTCCCTCTCTTTCATATTGTCTTAAAGTTTGTGGATGTATGCTTAAAACCTTTGCAACAACGCTTATTAAAAAAAGTGGTTCTTCATAATTTTGCATTTTTTTACTCCGGTAATTTTTCTTTTAACTCTTTTACTAAGCCTTCATCAAGCTCACTAATATTTGGAAGTTTTACCCTGGCTTTTAAGTAAAGATCCCCATAAATTCCGCTCTTTCTATTTTGCACACCATATCCTTTTAAGCGGATCTTTGTGCCTGTTTTTGAGTTCTCAGCGATTTTAATCGTGACATCTTTTTTGTAAGTATGTACATCGACTTTTCCGCCAAAAAGCATAGTTTTTAGTGGAATTTCTATATCTTTATAAAGATCGTCTCCGACTCTTTCATATTCGTCGCTTGGCTCAACGCTAATGGCAAGTATGAGGTCGCCTTTTTGACCACCAGCGCTTTTACCTTTGCCTTTTACACGAAGTTTTTCTCCACCCTCTATACCACTTGGAATTTTTATCTTAATGCTTTCGCCATTAAAATTTATCTTATGTTCGCCACCAGTTACAGCTACGTCAAATGGTATAGAAATTTTTGCATTTACGTCTAGATCAGCTCCGCCAAAGCCAAATCCACCACTACTAAATCCGTCAAAGCCTCCAAAATTACTACCAAATCCACTGCTAAATTTAGCTCCACCGCCACCAAAGCCACCTGAGAAGATATTCTTTAAAATTTCATTTAGATCACCCATATCGGCTGAGCTACTAGCAAAGTCGTGGAAATTTTGACCGCCAAACATAGTATCGCCGTACTGGTCGTATTGAGCTCGTTTTTTATCGTCGCTTAAAATTTCATAAGCAGCATTTATCTCTTTAAATTTATCTTCTGCTCCAGGGTCTTTATTGATATCTGGGTGGTATTTTCTAGCAAGTTTTCTATAAGCTTTTTTTATCTCGTCGCTTGAGGCACCCTTTGAAACCCCTAAAGTCTCATACAAGCTTTCACTCATATATTCTCCTTATATTTTTTTGATACAGATTATATCACAAAGCTTTAGTCTATGCAAGTCAAGTTTATTTTTGTTTAATAACAAGAAAAAGTGTTAAGATTTTATTTTTTCACTATATTTATAATTTGCAAAAATTTTTAGTTTAAAGGAAAAAAATGAAAAAGATTGTGCTAATTTCATTAGTGGCAGCTTCTTTTTTAGTGGGGGCTGATATTAAATTTAATGAAGCTAACTCTAATATCACGAGAGTCTCGCCACTTAGCGATAAAAATAGTGTACTTTCTTATTATGACTCGATCGCTCAGGCAAAGCTTTCAGTTGTAAATATTTCAACTACAAAAACTGTAAATAATGCTGGCATTGAGCAGATGTTTAATGACCCTTTTTTCAATGAATTTTTTGGATTTAACTTTGCAAAACCAAAAGAAAAAGAAAAAAACTACTTCGCTTGGCTCTGGTGTTATCATCTCAAATGATGGATATATCGTTACAAATAACCACGTTATAGAAGATAGCGATCAAATAGTCGTAACTCTTGCAAATGGCGGCAAAGAGTATAAAGCAAAGCTAATAGGAAGTGATCCAAAAACTGACCTAGCCGTCGTAAAGATAGAAGCAAGCGGACTAAATGCTATCACTTTTGCAGACTCATCAAAGCTGCTTGATGCAGATGTTGTATTTGCGATAGGTAATCCATTTGGCGTTGGTGAAAGTATCACTCAAGGTATCATTTCAGGGCTAAATAAAGATAATATCGGCCTTAATCAATATGAAAATTTCATCCAAACAGACGCCTCGATAAATCCTGGCAACTCAGGCGGCGCTTTAGTTGATAGCAGAGGATATTTAGTTGGAATAAACTCAGCTATACTTTCAAAAAGTGGCGGTAACAACGGTATAGGCTTTGCCATACCATCAAATATGGTAAAAGATATCGCTAAAAAGCTGATAACTGACGGCAAGATCGAGCGTGGATTTATCGGTGTAACTATCGCAAATTTAACTGATGAGCAAAAAGAGCTTTATACAAACAAAGAAGGTGCGCTAATAAGCGGCGTAGAGCAGGGCATGCCAGCAGATGAAGCTGGGCTAAAAAGAGGCGACTTAGTCATATCTGCAAATGACAAAACTATTAAAAATGCAAATGATCTTAAAAATTTCATCGGCTCACTAACTCCAAATAGCAGCGTTGATATAACTTACGAGCGATCAAATAAAATAATGAATGCAAAAATCAAGCTTGCAAACGCTGATCACAATTCAAAAGACATAGCAAAAAGCATTATCATCGAAGGACTTAGCGTTAGTAATCTAAGCGATGAGATAAGATATAAATACAAAATTAGCCCAGATACTCAAGGCGTGCTAGTAACTGATGTAAAATCAGGCTCAAAAGCTGAAGACTTTGGCTTTGAAAGAGGTGATGTAATCGTTCAAGTTGGTGAAGAGAGCATAAAAGATCTTCAAACATTTGCAAATACGGTCAAAAATACAAAAGGTAAAAAGACGCTAGTGTGGATAAATCGCGGTGGTATCATACAAGGCCTTGTTATAAAATAATCATCTAAGAGCTGAAATT